>JBOHFU010000341.1:0-4501 GCA_050699675.1 Pseudonocardiaceae bacterium | reverse complement strand
CGCCGCCCAGCGCCACACCGGAGGCGAGCTGGGGCCAGCTGCTGATCGTATGCTCAATCTCAGGAAGCGACGCCGCCATCCGGTCGCTCATGTGCGACTCGCCGGCAATCGCGAGCAGGAACGGGACCTTGTCCTTGGGGTCCAGGCCGCGCAACTGCTCGGAGCGCACCGTTCCCAGCAGACCGTGGAAGATCGGGCGATCGGCGTCGAGGTCGAAACGCTCGATGTCCAGCATCCCTCGGTCGCTGGTGTCCATGATGACCGGAATGCGGTGGGCTCGGGCCCGCTCCCGGAGCTCGACCTTGATGTCCAGGCTGTCGGACTCCTCGATGAGCAGGTCCAGCGGCCGGCCGCCGGTCAGGAACTCGTCGATGTTGTCCATGCCGACGCCGGCCGGGAACAGCTCGATGTCCAGGTACGGGTTAATCTCGACCATCTGCCGCGCGGTGAGCGCGGTCTTTGGCAGGCCGAGCTGAGCGATCCCGGCCCGGATCCGGTTGAGGTTGGACAGCCCGAGCCGGTCGAAGTCCGCGAGCTTGAACGACCCGCCAATGCCCTCCAGGGCCAGAGTGAGCGCTGCGGCGTTACCGACCGAGAGCCCGACCACCCCGATGTGCAGCTGACCGAGCCGGTCCTGCTCCACTTGCGTGATCTTGTACCGGTTCCGGTCGGTACGCAGCTCGCGGAACTCGCTCGGTGGCAGGACGTGTACCAGCCGGGCCGACCAGGGATAATGCACCCACCGGCCATACTCCACAGCCTGGCGCCCGGCGAGGTGCGCGCGCACCACCTCGTCCAGGTCTGCCCGTGACCAGGTGCGTGCTGGCTCCCGTGTGGCCAGCAGCTCATCTAACTGCTCCTCGATCGTGTCGTGCACCCAGCGCACCGCGCCGGAATCCAACAACCGTCGCAGCCGGGTCACGTCCCGTTCGGCGGCCAGGTCGAGCACCGCCGGCCGGCTGCGGTCATCGTGGGCCCGGCTTCGCTCGTGCAGCGCGCTGATCAGTCGTGGGTCCATCACCTTAACCTTGCCTGAACGCAGTCCGTGCGAGCAGATCGAATAGCTGGCTGCGTTCGCTGTATCCGAGGAAGGTGTACTCGTCGCGACCGGCCGGCGGGAAGAAGCCCTCGGTGCAGGGCACCCGGTGCACCCATCCGTAGGCAGCCTGCAGGCTCGGCCGCTGCGCGATCCGGCGGAACATGACACCGGTGTCGAAGGTGGCGTCGAACCAGTCCACGGCCAGCGCGCGGGCCAACCGCGCCAGGGGGGCAACCAGACCGCGCCCCCGGTAGTCCGGCCGCAGCCACAAGCCGCCGAGATGACCGACACGTCCGGACAACGTCGGCGTGCCGGGGGGAACGATCAGGGATAGCCGGTAGTTGCGGAGCCAGGCCGGCACCGGGTCGAACCACAGCCGCATCGAGGCGATCAGCTCGGTGAAGTCGGCCGTGCGGAACACCCGGACGGCGCAGCATCCCACCACGGCCCCAGCCTCGTCGCTGACCCGGAGCCAGCGGCAGGAGTCCGGAGAGAGCACGTTGTGCTCGGGGTCAAACGCCGGGTTGACACCATCGGCGGCGACTGCGGACCGCATATGTCGGGCCCAGGCCGCCATATCGTGCTCGACGGTCAGCTCCAAGCCCGCGCGACTCATCTCATTCGCGCATCGACTGGCGAAGTCCGCGACGGCAGCAAATCGGTACCGGTGGCTGCCAGGTTCGAGCCCGATCACGACCACGTCCGCTGCCTGCTCGATGCCAGTCACAGCTGTTCCGAGAGATTCGTCCACTTCCTCATCGGTATCGAGATCCGCTGCTCGTGGTCATAGCACCTCTGGGCCGACAAAACCAATGTGTCACCTCCACCGGGTGATCGGTTGGGGCCGGGTGTGGTAGGCATGGCCCAGTGGACTGGCCCATACGAGCCCCAGGTAGTGACACATCTGGTGTCCGGCGGGCCCCGGGAGGGCGGCCAGTAGCCTTGGTGCTCGCACCTCTGACCGGAGTGTTCCGCCCCGGGGTAGCTCCCCGGGGCATCGGTGAGGGTCTTACTCCGGTGAATGAAGGTGGCGCGTGTCCGGTATGGACGAAATCCGCGTTGATGGCGCCCGGCACCGAGTCAAACCGGAACTCTTCAATGAGCAGCTGGAGCAGATCCTCCAAGCACGGCCGCATCCGGGCGCCACCGACGGGCAGGTGCAGCTTGCACAGGTCGCCGCTGTGGTCCGGGTTGTTCCGCGCCAGCAGGTTAGTGATCGCGCCACGCTCGGCGTGGACGTTCCAATGGCAGCCCGGCGCGGTGTGCATGTCGCGGTCGAAGTCCAGGCGCAGCAGCGGGTGACGGTCGACCCGGAGCTCGAACTTAGACTTGTCCACGGCTGGGTATCGGTCGGCGGAGTCCGCAACGAGCCGGATCAGGACGAACAGTCTTCTGTGAGCCGAACCGACGACAGAGCCCGCTCCCGCCGGGCAAGCAGCTCCGCCGGGTCAGCCTTGACCACAATCGCGTCCACGTGTCCCACCCCCGTCGTTGCGCCTGACACACACAGGATGCCTCACACCACCGACAACGAGACAGAGCTGCACGGGTAGTTGCTACGTGGCGATCTCACCAACTCGTCGAGATAGCGGTGGTCCCGTCCGCCGTAGTGCAAGCCGTTGACGATGACGACCACGCGCACCGTCACGTGCTGCGCCGGGTCCGCGTGCGGAAAGGCGCGCATGCGGAAAATCCGGGTGGGAATCTATATCGTCTCCACCTCCGTGCCGCAAGAGCCCATGTCGGTATCGGTTGTGCACCGTAGGTAACAAGAACCTCCTTCGGATGTAACAGGTGGTGACAGTAGGTGCGATGGTGTGGCGCGTCTTGTTGGTCATTCACCTGCTGGTGCAGGCTGAACGTGCGGAAGGCGGCGGCATGAACATCCGGTCGGCGGCCAACGGCGCTTACTGGACCGGCTTGGTGGTTGATGGCGACCGCGGGCGCCTAGGTGGGCACCAGTGGAGGCGGCACCGTCACAGTGATCAACGTTGCATCGGTGCCCCGTAGGGGAGGGGAAACGTTTTAGGAGGAGGGGGTGATTCGCCAAAACCGCGTCACGACAGTCGAGGAGATTCGTTCATGTACCACTTAATCTGACCCCGTGATGGGGACCAACAAACACGGAGGGCACCATGAGTAGAGAAGATTTTGATGAGATCGACACTGACGATGACGGCTACATCACTGCCAACGAGCTGAAGGAATCCCTCAAGGGCAACCCCAAGATCAGCGACGAGAACGTAGCCACGATAGCCCAGATGGCCGACGAAGACGGGGATCAAAAGATTACCTACGAAGAATACGCAAAGTTCGTCAGGTAACTTCCCCTTTCCAAGGGTCCCGGCTGTTGACGGGTGAACCACGTTGACCGAAGCCAACCGCAGAAGAGGTCCCACTTTGCGACGGGATGGCAGCGCCCGGTGTTGTTTCGTCCGGGCGTTGACCACGACCAAGGTCGCCCCGGTGGGTCCTGCTCCGTCCGCCGCCGCGTGGTTGATCACCATACGGCGATCACGTCGTTAGCCGTGGAGGCTGCGATTCATGCCTGCAGCCCTACGCGCGCCGCAGCGGCCGACCAGCATGCCGGGCAGGTAGGCCATAGCCACTCGAGGTCGGCCACTGGTACCCGCTTCAGTTGTTGCCCGCAGAGTGTGCCGATCAGCTTGCCGCAGGGCAGGTCCCGGTCGCCGATCCCAGCCGCGTGGCGCTGGTCGGCGATGGGCAACCAGAAGAACGACTGCGGCTCAGGAAAGGTCGAGGCTCCCGGTGAATCGAGGCGCACTGGACTGTACCTCCTCGGCCGATGGCGCGATGCGGGTTGCAGGGGGCATCCTGAGCTTCTCCCTCCGTGGCGACGGACTGTCAGCACCCAGTGAAACGTGCAGCTCAGCGCTCTGGCAGTCGACATGGCGGGGCATTTGGTTCAGTGGGGGGCCGGGGTGCCACTTTCGTCCCACTTCACGCAGTGGCTTCACAGGACGTCCCGGGACCGGCGATGATCGCCTGTGGTCGGCACATGGGCGAAGACGTCAGGCGGGAGCATCGTGGGTGGTGCGGGTGGGGTGGCGGGTGGTAACCGCGTGTTGCGGGCGCTGTTGGACGAGGCGGGGTTGAGTAATGCCGCGTTGGCTCGCGCGGTGGTGGCGGTAGGCGCTGAGCAGGGAGCGCACGTCGGCACGAGCACGACGTCGGCGCGGCGCATGCTGGAGGGTTGCCAGCCGCGGTGGCCGGTGCCCCGGTTGGTGGCCACGGTGTTGTCTCGGCGGCTGCGTCACGAGATCAGTGTCACCGACTGCGGGTTCGCTGACCGGGCTCCGGTGTTGGAGGATCTCCACGATGGCCTGCGTTGTTCTGGGACACTGGACGGGACGCTTCGCACGGTCGTCGAGTTGTCGGGACAGGACATGCGCCGACGGAAGTTCCTGCTGGGCTCCGCGTTCAACGCGGCGGCCTTCTCCG
>JBOHFU010000340.1:0-4508 GCA_050699675.1 Pseudonocardiaceae bacterium | reverse complement strand
AACCCAGAAAACGTCGCTGGTGGGCAGCCAGATCGCCAGAGCTGCAAACTTCCGGGTGCGCCTGCAAGCCGATCCGTAATCCCGAACCATCCCTGCTGCCCCAGACCTCAATCGACAGATCACCGATCAACCCGGAAGAAATATCGTGCGTCACGGTACGATACCCAGCAAAGCGCAGATCGTCATCGAAAGACATGATATTAATTGCCGGCTCAAAAGATGTCCCGATGTTGCCGGTTAGGCCAAGTTCCCGGTGGAGATCTTCCCCCCGGTAACGTTGATGCTTTAGTACCTCGAGGGCTTCTTTTGCCACTTGTCCTATGAGTTCGGACAGGCTTATGTTCGGGCGTACCGACAACCGCAATGGCAACACGTTGGACACCATGCCCGGTACACGTTTCAACACAGGATCCTGGCGAGCCGTGACCGGCAAACCGACAACCACATCCCGCGCGCCGCCGGCCAGACGGTGGACATAAACCGCCGTCGCTGCGATCACAATTCCGGACCAGCCTACCCTCGCCCGGCGCTCCGCGACCTGCAACCCGTCCACCCCGGATAATGGCAAAAACGCCGTCCGATTGAAACTCTCAGGCATCCCCAAGGACCGACCAACGATCCTGGCCGGCTCTGGCCGGTCAGCGAAACGCTTGATCCAATATTCTCGATCCTGGCTAAACTGCTCCGACGCACGATAAGAGGAGTCGATATCCAATAACTGCCGCAGCGAACCAAACACATTCTGGTCACACCCTCGGCCGTCCGCGAGGGCCGTATATATTTCAGCTAACCGTCGCGCGATGAGGGAGAAACCGAACCTGTCCATCACGATGTGATGGTAGCCCTGATACCAAAAGAAGCAGTCGGGTCTCAATTTGAGCAACGAATAACTGAACAGCGGGTCACGAGCAAGATCCATCGGCCGGGCCACGTCGGCGGCCATCCACGCTTGCGCAGCCGTACACGGATCAGGTTCTTCGCTGACATCGACCACCGGCATCAGCCACTCCGACAATGGCTCGAGAACCTGCCGCGGCCCGTCGTTGCCCTCAACGAACCGGGCATGCAGTGCGTCGGCTTCCCCGACAACCCGCCGCAACGCCGCCTCGAACAACACCGGATCAACCGGCCCATATATCTCTACATACCCACCAGTTTTGTAGACCCGGTTCGCCGTGTTCAACTGTTGTTCAGCAAACCAGATCTCCCGCTGGGCAGCCGACAGGGGCAGAGCAGTACCATCACGATCAGACAACGTTGCCTCCCCCGACTGCTCTCACATCTGGAACGCCGGCCCACAACGTCCCCTGCCAAACGTCGGTCATAAGTTGTTCGCCTCGCCGGTCTGCAGGCGCCACAAGTACGCGTACACGCCGTCGCGCGCCAGCAACTCCTGATGTGTTCCCCCTTCGGCGATCACTCCGCCCTTATCCATCACATAGATCCAGTCGGCATGACGGATCGTTGACAGGCGATGCGCGATGATGACCAACGTTCGGTCCCTGGCGTAGTCCCTGAGAGCGCGTTGGATGGCCTCCTCTGTTTCGTTGTCCAGGGCCGACGTCGCCTCGTCGAGGATGACAATGGGTGCGCTCTTCAAGATCGCCCGAGCCAGCGAGATGCGCTGTTTCTGGCCGCCCGACAGCGTGGTACCACGCTCCCCGATCATCGTGTCGTACTGCGATGGCAGGGCCGCGACAAAATCATCGGCCTCAGCCAGCCGCGCTGCGCTCACCACCTGCTCAGCGTCGGCATCGAAACTGCCGTACCTGATGTTGTCGCCCACTGTCCCGTCGAACAGGAAGGCGTCCTGGCCCACGAAACCAATTGCGTTGCGCAGATCTTGCAGTTTCACCTCGCGGACGTCGTGGCCATCGACAAGGACTCGTCCCGACTCGACGTCCTGGAAGCGCAGCAGGAGCTTGGCGATGGTCGTCTTGCCCGCCCCGGTGACGCCGACGATGCCGGTGGTCTTTCTGGCGGCGATGCGCAGGGACAGGTTCTGCAGGACCGGCGGGCGACCCGGATAGGCAAACGTGACCTCGTCGAGTACCATCTCGCCCTCAACCTCCGCCACATCCATACGTCGGCCGGTTGTCCCCGACTCAACCGGGAGGCCGCGAAGGTCGAGCACCCGTCTCAGCGCCGCCACCGTCTGTTGGTACTGGTCCACAGCGTTCCCGAATGCCGGTAGTTTCCACAGGACCAGACTGGGCACGCCGATCAGACCGTTGAAAATCTCATACCGGAGCGCGCCGTTCAGCACGTCAAGCCCGCCCCCCAGAAGGATCCCCACCAAAGACAGCATGGCGCACACTCGTACCTGCTGACCGTAGGCCGAGGCGCGCGTATCGGTCCGGCGATTGCTCAGCCGATACGCCTCGCTGAGACGGTGAATGCGATCGGTCTCGTAGGCTTCGGCGCCAAAACTCTTGACGGTCGTGCTCGCCTCCAGATTGTTGATCAGTTGACTGTTCAGCAGCGAACCGTTCTCACTGCTGGTCGCGTAATCTGGCGCCGCACGCTCTTGGTTGATGAACGACAACCAAGCGATGATCGGAACCGGCAAGAAAGCGATCCAGGCGATGCTCGGAGCGAAAATCAGGAACACCGGTATGAGGACGAGAAAACTGGCGACGAGTTGCAGAAGGTCGTTCGCCGAGGTAGTGAAAAAGCGGCCTAACTGGTTGATGTCGTCGGTCAACACCCTGGCGAGCCTGGTCGTCCGCTCGCCCTCCAGGTACCGAAGCTCAACTCTCTGAACATGCGCATACATCTCGGTGCGCCATCCATGCTGCACAGACTGGGCGAGATCACGCCAGAGCACGCCAGCCTTAAATGACAGCGCCGCGGTGGCGACACACACCAGGGCGGCTACTCCGGCCAAGAACCAGAGCTGACCAGAAGCACTGGCCAACCCCAGGCTCACGAGGGGCGCACTCGAGCCAGTAGTGACCACTGCCAAGATCCAGCCGAGTAACAGAAAAAGCGACACCTCCAAGAACTGCGCGAGAATCGAAAGAAACGAGGCCAGGTAGAACTGCCGCTTGCGCGGTCCAACAATTTGCAGTAGAGGGTGCCGCATTGATCTCAGCGGTACCGTCAGCGGTGCCGCTGAGGCCTGTTGAGAACCGCTGGATCTTCGCCATGCGCGCCGGACGACACCCACAGTCGCCAGCAGGACGGCTCCCAAGCGCACTATTGGTGACGGGTGGGCCACTAGTGACGGACGAACGGACCTCACGAGAACCAGAGCCGCCGCCGCGCTACCCGCGACGGCGATTGACCGGGCAGTGTGCCGCCGGTGCCCTACCTGCACCGGCACCACACTGGGCTCGAGTTCCGAGGATCGAGTGAGGGCCATGGCTTGCTGGACGGCCCACACAGCTTCCCGGACAAGCTGGTCGACTTCCGCGCTGCCCAGTGCCGGGTCGTGGTAGACGAGCAACCGACCGGTGACCGGGTTCGCGCGTACTTCACCGAGACCCGGCAATTCGCGAAGTCTTGCCTCCAGGAGTTCGGCGACACGAGGCCGGCCCAGCACCATCCCAATGTCCCAACGCTGGCGCCCTGGAATGACGGACCGCGGTCGTAGCGTGAGTTCCTCCTGCCGGCGCCCCATTATGACGCCCACTATTGATGGCATATGTTACAGTCACCGGTTTCGAAAGTGGGCGGCCCCTTAGGGCCGCGGCAAAATCGTCTGGTGTGGTCCTGAACTGCGGGTTGAGGGCTGATGGCGACACACCGAGAATATGAGGTAGTAGCGCATGTATGACGCGGAATGGCAGCCAACATGCCCCTCTGGCGGGAAAGACAAGCCTTGGCCCCGCACCGGCGGGGATAGTTCAGCCGAGACGGTCTATAGAGAGCACCGACCTGCGCCCCGACAGGCTAGACCCGGACAACCCGCTGCCTGGATCCGCATGCACTGGCAAATCAGGAACACCCCCTGTACTAGGTCTGCGACTTCATCTACGCGGAGGGCACTCACAGACCCGCACCGGACAACGCACCCCAGATCTTCCAACCCTGCGCATCCTCGCCATCAGCCCACTGCACCTCACCGGGTCACATCAGCACCCCGAGACGCTCCGGTGACGCCTGTAGTCTTGGTAGTAGCCTGGGTGGCTGCTCCGGGCCTGGTAGGCTTCCCGGCGGCCTCGTCGGCGACGGCTCTTTCGACGGTCGCCTCGGCGGCGATATCCTGAAACTCCTCACGGACCTCCGCAGCTGCCTTCTTCGCCTCCATAGCGACTCCCAATGTCGTCTTGATCACGCCCCGAAATAGCGGCTTAAAAACCCTCGCCACTAACGGGGCGGTAACGACGCCGATCAAGTACGGGGCCACAACGGCCATCTTCAGAATCCCCCTCCATGATGTTTGTACGCGGATGTTTGTATGCGCTCAGAACTATGCCCGTAGCTAAATCCCAGCACCCCTCAAAGCCTAGCCCTGCCGCTCTCGGGAATCAAGGAGCCGGGCAGGCAGGGCGACATCATGATCA
>JBOHFU010000339.1:3270-4509 GCA_050699675.1 Pseudonocardiaceae bacterium | reverse complement strand
AGCAGCAGATGACACAGTTCGGCGCCGAGTTCGAGCAGATGGCGGCGGCGGCAAACCACGTCGCTGAGGTGAACCAGAGCGTGCAGGGTCAGCTCATGAGCTTGCGCAACCAACTGGCGCCGCTGGCCGGCGCGTGGAAGGGCCAGGCAGCAACCGCCTTCACCCTGCTGATGCAGCGCTGGGACACCGACGCGCGCAACCTCAACGAGGCGCTCAACAGCATCGGTGAGCAGATCCGGGGATCCGGTGCCACCTACGCGCAGGCCGACGAGGCCGAGAACCAGACCTACTCGCGGATCAGCCAGGCGCTGGGTAACTGAGAAGGAGACAGGCACATGAGCGAGATCCTGGTCACGTTCGGCGAGCTCGAGAACGCGCGGAGCTCGATCCAGACGACGTGGACGAATATCAGCCGGGAGATGGAGGACCTCAAGCGGTACCTGCAGCCGATGGTGGGAACCTGGACCGGCGAGGCGTCGACTGCCTACCAGGCCCACCAGGCGATGTGGGACCGGTCGGCGGCCGATCTGAACCAGGTGCTGAACCAGATCGGGGTGGCGCTGGGCACGTCGAACGAGAACTACCAGGCCGGCGAGGCCGCCAACAAGAGCCGCTGGGCGTAGCTGCGACGGCGACCCCCGTTTTGACCACCTTGCGCGGCGGCCGGTATCGTCATTTGCTGTTGTGCGGATAGCGCGGCTCGCGTCGCGCTGTACCCTCCACGGGCGTGGAAGCCGCACCGGCGCCCCTGCGAACTGTGATGATGAGGTAGATCCGTGCGCACGTACAGCCCTAAGCCTGGCGAGGTCGAGCGCGCCTGGCATGTCATTGATGCCACGGACGTGGTGCTCGGCCGCCTCGCCAGCCAGGCCGCCACGCTGCTGCGCGGCAAGCACAAGCCCACCTATGCCCCGCACGTTGATACCGGCGACTTCGTCGTGATCGTCAACGCCGGTCGGGTGGTGCTGTCGGGCAACAAGGGCGACCGCAACTTCGTCTACCGGCACAGCGGCCGCCCCGGTGGGCTCAAGCGGCGCTCGTTCAGCGAGATGCTCGCCACCCAGCCTGAGCGGCTGGTGGAGCGGGCCGTCAAGGGGATGCTCCCGAAGAACACCCTGGGTCGGGCGATGGCCCGTAAGCTCAAGGTCTACGCGGCTCCCGAGCATCCCCACGCCGCTCAGCGCCCGCAGCCATTCCAGATCACCCAGGTCGCCCAGTGACGATCAACCCAGTGACGAT
>JBOHFU010000339.1:0-3170 GCA_050699675.1 Pseudonocardiaceae bacterium | reverse complement strand
CCCAGTGACGATCAACCCAGTGACGATTTCTGATCCAGTGACCGTCCCGCCAGTGAGCACACCCAGTGAGGACCCGAGAGACGCCGTGACTGCCCCGGAGATCCCGCAGCAGCAGACCGAGCCGCCTGCCGTCGCGCCGCCAGTGCCGGCCGTGTCGGTGGTGCCGGTGCCGGTGATCAGCGACAGATCAGCGCAGACCGTCGGTCGCCGCAAGCAGGCGATCGTGCGGGTGCGGCTGGTTCCCGGTACCGGTGCGTTCACGCTCAACGGCACGAGCCTGGAGAAGTACTTCCCCAATAAGGTGCACCAGCAGTTGGTGCGGGAGCCGCTGCTCACGGTCAACAAGCCCGAGGCCTACGACGTGATCGGTAACCTCGCCGGTGGTGGCACTTCCGGTCAGGCCGGCGCGCTGCGGCTGGGCATTGCCCGGGCACTGGTCGAGCTCAACATCGATGACCGCCCGGCGCTGAAGAAGGCGGGCTTCCTCACCCGGGACGCTCGGGTCAAGGAGCGCAAGAAGTACGGTCTGAAGAAGGCGCGCAAGGCGCCCCAGTACTCGAAGCGTTAGTACTCGATGCGCTAGCACCCGCCGCGTTGATGGTCCCGCCAGTGTTGAGGTCCCGCCTGTTCGGCACCGACGGGGTGCGCGGGCTGGCCAATGGTGAGCTCACGCCCGAGCTGGCGCTGGCTGTGGCCGGCGCGGCGGCAAGGGTGCTCGCGACGCAGGGTCTCGGCCATCGCCCGGTCGCCGTCGTGGGCCGCGATCCTCGGGCCAGCGGCGAGATGCTGGAGGCGGCCGTCACCGCGGGTTTGACCTCAGCGGGTGCCGACGTGCTCCGGGTCGGGGTGTTGCCCACCCCGGCGGTCGCCCACTTGGTGGCCGAGCTCTTCGCAGATCTCGGCGTGATGATCTCCGCCTCGCACAACCCGATGCCGGACAACGGCATCAAGCTCTTCGCTGCCGGCGGGCACAAACTGCCCGACGCGGTGGAGGACCAGATCACCGCCGGGGTGGACAGCCGCGACTGGGAGCGTCCCATCGGTGCCCGGATCGGCCGGGTGCGCGACGTGGCCGACGCCGCCGGACGCTACCTGGATCACCTCCTGCTGGCCACCCCGCACCCGCTGGACCGGGTCCGCGTGGTGGTCGACTGCGCGCACGGCGCGGCGTCGGTCATCGCTCCCGAGACTTACCGGAGGGCCGGCGCCGACGTGGTAGCGCTGCACGCCGAGCCCGATGGCCTCAATATCAACGACGGCTGCGGGTGCACTCATCTGGAGCAGCTGCGCAAGGCGGTGCTGGCCCACGGCGCCGCGATCGGCATCGCGCACGACGGCGACGCGGACCGTTGCCTGGCCGTGGACGCCGCCGGCGACGTGGTGGACGGTGACCAGATCATGGCGATTCTCGCGCTGGCTATGCAGGACAGCGGCGAGCTGGTCGATAACACCCTGGTCACCACTGTGATGAGCAACCTAGGGCTGCACCTCGCCATGCGCGAGCACGGGGTGGCGGTGCGGACTACCGCGGTCGGTGACCGGTACGTGCTGAAGGCGCTGTGGGCGGGTGGTTTCTCGTTGGGCGGTGAGCAGTCCGGGCACGTGGTGTTGCCGGGGCATGCCACCACGGGCGACGGGTTGCTCACCGCGTTGCGGCTGATGGCCCGGATGGCCACCTCAGGGCGGAGCCTGGCCGATCTGGCCGGCGTGCTGACCCGGCTGCCGCAAGTGCTGGTCAACGTCGCAGTCGTGGACAGGTCGGCCGTCGCGGCGGCACCGGCAGTGGCCGACGCCATCGCCATCGCGGAGGCAGAGCTGGGCGAGACCGGCCGCGTCCTGCTGCGCCCGTCCGGCACCGAGCCCTTGATACGGGTGATGGTCGAAGCCCCCACCCAGCCCACCGCAGAGACGATCGCGCACCGCATCGCCACAATCGTCGCCCAGGTCTGATTACTGCATTCCGTCCCCAGAACTCAGCGTAGCGGGCCGCTTGCGCAGCGTGACCGGATAGGCGAGGATCTGCGGCCCGGGCATCCGCACGCGGCCGCATCACGTCCCTGTCAGCTCCCTCTCAGGAGACCTCCCCATGCCCCTGACCTCCTGCCGCCATCGATGGCCGGTGGCTCTCGTCGCGCTGCCCGCCCTGATCGGCGGCGTCGCCGTGCTCGGGCCCTCGAGTCCAGCCGACGCATCCCCAGAAATCGTTACCTCGTCGGTGTTGTCCAGCGCCGGTGAGCTGTTCACCGCGACCAACCACCTGGTCGATCTGCCCGGGATCGCCTCCCCCGGAGCCGAGGGGCACCGGCCCAAGGAGTACCTGGTGGTGTGGGCGGGCGACGCCAACGCCGGGGACACCATCGGCGCCGATGTGAAGAACGCCCCGTTGCAGGTCAGCCCCGGCAAGGAACTCTCCGAGGCGAGTGACCAGCTGCCTGGGCCGGATTTCCTCGCCGTCATCGACGCGGATCGCGGCTCGCCGCACTACGGCAAGGTGGTCAACACGGTCACGCTCGGGCCGCTGGTGGGCAACGAGCCGCACCACATGCAGTACATCCACACCAAGGGCGACAAGATCTACGCTGGCGGGCTCTACTCCGACACCACCTATGTGCTCGACACGACCAAGCTCCCGCAGCTCGAGTTGTCCGGGGTGAACACACCGCTCGATACGCCGTGCGGCTCGGTGCCCGACGCCTACTGGGTGTTGCAGGACGGGACCGCGTACGGCACCTACATGGGCGGCCCGGATCTGCCAGGGCCGTGTACCTACTCAGACGGGTCGGTGCGGGTGGGCAACGGGTTCGCGGGCACGCCCGGCTCGGTGGTGCGGCTCGGCGAGGACGGCAAGACGCTGGCCGAACTGCCTGCGGCGCTGCCCACCGCGGAGAATCCCGAGGAGTGCTTCAGCCCTGGCGCGGTGCCCAGCTGCGCCAACCCGCACGGCATCCAGGTCCGCGAGGACCTCAACCGGATGATCACCAGTGACTTCGCCGAGCCGCGCAACATCATCCTCGACCCGGTGCGGCCGCCGACCCACAACGTCACGCGGCGGACCGTCCGGATCTGGGACATCACCGACCGCAACAACCCGACGGTGGTGTCGGTCTCCCGGTTGCCGGACGGCCCCCGGCAGGAGCGCAATCCGGCGCACGAGGAGAACATGGCGATCA
>JBOHFU010000338.1:0-4518 GCA_050699675.1 Pseudonocardiaceae bacterium | reverse complement strand
CAGCGTGCCTAATTGGCGCCCGATAACCACGCTGAGCCCGCTGAATGCGGTTCAGGCGGGGTCAGCCGACGCCTAGGTGGCGGGCGATGAGGATGCGTTGGATCTCGCTGGTGCCTTCGCCGATCTCCAGGACTTTGGCGTCGCGGTAGAAGCGGGCTACCGGGTACTCGTTCATGAAGCCGTAGCCGCCGAAGACCTGGGTGGCATCCCGAGCGTTGTCCATTGCCGCGTTCGAGGAGACCAGCTTCGCGATCGCGGCCTCCTTCTTGAACGGCTGGCCGCGCAGCATCCGCGCGGCGGCGTGGTAGTAGGCCAGCCGGGCGGTGTGCGCCCGCACCTCCATGTCGGCGATCTTGAACTGGATCGCCTGGTAGCTGCCGATCGCGTGGCCGAAAGCGTGCCGTTGCCGGGCGTAGGACACGCACTCGTCGATGCAGCCTTGGGCCAGGCCGACGCCCAGCGCAGCGATCGCGATGCGACCTTCGTCCAGGATCGACAGGAACTGCGCGTAACCGCGGCCCCGCTCACCGAGCAGGTTGTCTTGAGGGACCCGGCAGTCGTCGAAGAACAGTTCGCGGGTGTCCGAGCAGTTCCAGCCGACCTTGGAGTAGCTCGTCGAGACCGTGAAGCCCGGGTGCCGGGCCGGGACCATGATGGTGGAGATCTCCTTGCGACCCCCACTGACGCCGGTGATCGCGGTGACGGTGACCACCGACGTGATGTCGGTGCCCGAGTTGGTGATGAAGGACTTGGAGCCGTTGATCACCCACTCGTTGCTGTCACACCGCGCGGTGGTGCGGGTAGCGCCCGCGTCGGAGCCGCCGCCGGGCTCAGTGAGACCGAAGGCCCCCAGCTTGTGGCCGGCGCACAGCTCCGGGAGCCACCGCTGCTTCTGCTCCTCGGTGCCGAACCGGAAGATCGGCATCGTGCCCAGCGACACGCTGTCCTCCAGCGTGATGGCCACCGACGAGTCCACCCGTGCGAGCTCCTCCAGCGCCAGGCACAGCGCGAAGTAGTCGCCGCCCATCCCGCCGTACTTCTCGGGGAACGGCAGCCCGAACAACCCCATCGCGCCCATCTTCGCCACCAGCTCATACGGGAATACCCGGCGCTCATAGAGGTCCCCGATAACGGGCGCGATCTCTTTATGGGCGAACTCCTCGACGGTGGCACGCAGCGCCGCATGCTCTTGACTTAGTTCCACGGCGTGTCCTGCTCTCCTGTCCGGTGTGTCGTCATCTCGTGCACGCGGGTTCGACGACGGCGAGCACCGCGTCGCGCTCGACGGTGCCGCCGGGACGGACATGCAGCTCGCGAACCACACCGTCGATCGGCGCGGTGAGCACGTGCTCCATCTTCATCGCCTCGACCACGAGCAGCCGGGCGCCCGCGGTGACCTGCTGACCCTCGGCGACGTCGACGACGGTGACGGTGCCGGGCATCGGAGCGAGCACCGGGCCGGCACCTGCAACGACGCTGCCAGCGCGTCGCGCGGATTCGAGCTCGCGCAGCGCCCAGCTGTGCCCGTCCCGGCCTAACCACATCACGGCGCCGTCCCGCGCCCACGTGTAGTGGCGGGTGATCCCGTCCACAGTGACGACCAGGTCCCCGCCCTCCCACCAGGCCGATGCAGAAACCGGCTTGCCCTCCCTGACGGTGATCTCGGCGGCGGCGGCCCGGCCGCGCGTGCGAACGTCGACCGGGTCGGGCTCGACCTGGTCGGGTCGGGGGGCGAGCATCCGCCAGCGGGTCCAGGCGGGTTCGCCGACCCGCCAGCCACCGGGCAGCGCGAACGGATCCACCACCGGCCCAGTGGGCTCCAGCGCCAGCAGCGCGAGCAATCCGGCCGCGGCGGGTATGTCGTCGGGCAGCTCCTCGCCCGCCCAGCCTTCGACCCGGCGCTCGACCAACCCGGTGTCCAGCCGACCGGCGCGCACGTCGGTGTCGGCCAGCAGCGCACGCAGGAATCCGATGTTGGTGCCCAAACCCAGAACACTGGTTTGCGCCAGCGCGGTATCCAGGCGGCGCAGCGCGGTGTCCCGGTCCGGGCCGTGCGCGATGATCTTGGCCAGTAGCGGGTCGTAATCGCTGCCGACGGTGCCGCCCGGCACCAGCCCGGAGTCGACCCGCACTCCAGGCCCGGAGGGTTCGCGCAGGTGCAGGACCCGCCCCCCGGTGGGCAGGAAGCCACGCGACGGGTCCTCGGCGTAGATCCGCGCCTGCACGGCGTGGCCGTCGAGGCGGACGTCGTCCTGGCGCAGCGGCAGCGGCTGCCCAGCAGCTACCCGAAGCTGCAGCTCGACCAGGTCCAGCCCGGTGACCAGCTCGGTGACCGGATGCTCGACCTGCAGCCGGGTATTCATCTCCAGGAAGAAGAACTGATCCGGCGCATCGGCGCTCACAAGGAACTCCACCGTGCCCGCGCCGGTGTATCCGACAGCTTGCGCGACGGCTACCGCGGCGGTGCCCATCCGGCCCCGGGTCGCGGCGTCCAGCAGCACCGACGGCGCCTCCTCGACGATCTTCTGGTGCCGCCGCTGCAGGCTGCACTCGCGCTCGCCGAGGTGCACCGCGCCGCCGTGCGCGTCGGCCAACACCTGGATCTCGATGTGGCGCGGGGTGGTGACCAGCCGCTCGACGAGCAGCGTGTCGTCGCCGAAGGCTGCCCGGGCCTGCCTGCGGGCGCCAGCGATGGCCTCGAGCAGGTCGTGGGCGCGGTGCACCACTCGCATGCCCTTGCCGCCACCACCGGCGGACGGCTTGAGCAGCACGGGGTACCCGATCTCCTCGGCCGCGGCGGCGAGCCCGTCATCATCGAGGCTTCCGGCGTCGCTGCCGGGCACCACCGGGACGCCAGCGGCTGCCACCGTCTGCTTGGCGCGGATCTTGTCGCCCATCGCCTCGATGGCCTCAGCAGGCGGGCCCACGAACACCAGACCGGCGTCAACGCAGGCCCGGGCGAAAGCGGCGTTCTCCGAGAGGAACCCGTAGCCAGGGTGCACAGCCTGCGCCCCGGTGCGTGCGGCGGCGTCCAGGATCCGCCCGATGGACAGGTAGCTGTGAGCCGCCGGCGCGGGGCCGAGCCGGACGGCGACGTCGGCGTCACGGACGTGCCGGGCGCCGGTATCGGCGTCGCTGTAGACGGCCACTGAGCGGATGCCCATTGCGCGCAGCGTGCGGATCACCCGAACCGCGATCTCGCCGCGGTTGGCTACCAGCACCGTCTCGAACATGCCGATCACATCCGGAAGACGCCGAAGTGGCTCGGCGGAAGCGGCGCGTTGGCGGCAGCGGACAGCGCGAGCCCGAGCACCATGCGGGTGTCCGCCGGGTCGATCACCCCGTCGTCCCACAGCCGGGCCGTCGAGTAGTAGGGGTGGCCCTGATGCTCGTACTGGGCACGTATGCGGTCCTTGAAGGCCACCTCGGGCTCCATGTCGCCATGGCCCCGGACAGCGGCGAGCACCGTGGCGGCCTGCTCCCCGCCCATCACCGAGATCCGCGCATTGGGCCACATGAACAGAAACCGCGGCGAATAGGCTCGGCCGCACATCGAGTAGTTGCCCGCCCCGAATGAGCCGCCGATGATGACCGTCAGCTTGGGGACCCGGGTGGTGGCCACCGCGGTGACCATTTTGGCGCCGTGCTTGGCGATCCCGCCGGCCTCGTACTCCCGGCCCACCATGAAGCCGGAGATGTTCTGCAGGAACACCAACGGAACACCACGCTGGTCGCACAGTTCGATGAAATGCGCGCCCTTGAGCGCCGACTCGCTGAACAGGACCCCATTGTTGGCGACGATACCGACCGGATGTCCGTGCAGCCGGGCGAAGCCGGTGACCAGCGTGACGCCGTACTCTGCCTTGAACTCGGACAAGCGGCTGCCGTCGACGATCCGGGCAATCACCTCCCGGACGTCGTAAGGGGTGCGCGAATCCACCGGCACCACGCCGTAAATCCCGTCCACGGCGGGCTCTTCGGTGCCGACCACCTCCCACGGCCGGGACGGGCGGGGTCTGAGGGTCTCGACGATGGAGCGAACGATCCGCAGCGCGTGCCCGTCGTCGTCGGCGAGGTGGTCGGTGACCCCGGAGATGCGGGAGTGCAGGTCCCCGCCACCGAGCTGCTCGGCGCTGACCACCTCACCGGTGGCCGCCTTCACCAGCGGCGGGCCGCCGAGGAAGATCGTGCCCTGATTGCGGACGATCACCGCCTCGTCGCTCATCGCCGGCAGGTAGGCGCCACCCGCGGTGCAGGAGCCCAGCACCGCCGCGATCTGCGGGATGCCCCGCGCGGACATCGTCGCCTGGTTGTAGAAGATCCGGCCGAAGTGCTCCCGGTCGGGGAACACCTCGTCCTGCGCGGGCAGGTAGGCCCCGCCGGAGTCGACCAGGTAGAGGCACGGCAGGTGGTTGTGCAGCGCCACTTCCTGGGCGCGCAGGTGCTTCTTGACCGTCATCGGGTAGTAGGTGCCGCCCTTGACGGTGGCGTCGTTGGCGACGATCATGCATTCCCGGC
>JBOHFU010000337.1:0-4518 GCA_050699675.1 Pseudonocardiaceae bacterium | reverse complement strand
AACTGCAGCGACGGGAAGTCCGGGCCGTGCAGCTCCGGGCTGAGGAATGCCTGCGAGGTGAGCGTCATACCCCAGAAGTAGGTGAGCGCGAAAGCCGTCGGGGAGTGCGACCACAGCGCCCAGACCGTGGCCATCGCCGCCAGGTCGCACAGTTGCAACGGTAGCGAATGCGCGATACTCGACTGCCCTGGCAACAGCCAGAAGACCTCGACCGGCACCAGGAACGCGGCGAACACCACCGCAAAAGCCCGGCTCAAGAGCAGCGCGCTCGTGGTGCCGCGGTGGCGCCGGCCCAGGACCACGAGTGCCGCCGCCACCACGGTGAGCACCAAGACCACCACACCGTGTGACAACCCGTAGGCCACGAAGGGGTGCGCCGCCCGTAGCGGGTCCACACCGGCCAGCGTAGTGGAACCGGCCTGGTCACCGCCTGACTCGGCGATGTCCCGATCCCGTTCACGCGCAGTAGCGGGCTAACGTCGGCTAGCCACCGGTGCCGAACTGGAGGTGGGACATGCTGCTGACCGACAGCATCGACAGGGCCATCCGGGTCCAACATTCAGTGGTGGCCGACCACCTGCGACGGGTACGTCGCCGGCATCCCGGCGCCACGCCGGCCGAGATCGTGGCAGCGCTGGAGAAGAAGTACGTGGCCACGGTGACCAGTACTGGAGCGGCCGTGGGTGCAGTCGCCGCGGCGCCCAGGGCCAGACCGGCGGTTGCGCTCGCGCTCACCGTCGCGGAGGCGGCGGCGTTCCTGGAGGCCACCGCGCTGTTCACGCTGGCCGTCGCCGAGGTGCATGGCATGCCGATACACGACGTTGAACGGCGACGGATGCTGCTGCTCACGATCGTCTTCGGGACCGGTGGACCAGGGTTGGCCTATAGCGGCAAGAGAGTCAGCCGGTGGTTGGTCACGAGGTACCGCACCAAGCGCTGGATCCTGGCGGTCAGCAAGATCTTGCCGTTCGGCATTGGCGCGGCGATCGGCGCAGCGAGCAACCGTGCGTACGGCCGGATGGTGGTGTCCGCCAGCCGGCAGGTGTTCGGCCCGGTCCCGCACACGGTCGCCCCGGCGATCCCGGACGTGGCGCCGCTGACCATCGTCGAGCACCGGCCGGCCGCACCGGCACCCGTGGCGCTCACGAACGGCCAGGCGCCGGCCCCAGCGGCAGCTCAGGTCCCAGCGGCGCCTCCGGTCACCGGGAAGTACCGGCCGCTGTTCGACTACCTCTCCGCCCGCAACAGTGATCACATCGAGGTTGGCTTCGCCGAGATAGACCAGATGGTGCCCGGCGGGCTCCCGAAGTCGGCGTTGACGCAGCGGAGCTGGTGGGGCAACTCGCCAGGCCGCGTCCAAGCCAAGGCGTGGCTGGCCGCAGGCTTTGAGGTCACCGATGTCGACCTAGCGGCCACGACGGTGCGCTTCGACCGGCGCAAGAGCTTAAGGTGATTATCGGGGATGAGCGGCGACCGAGGGAGGTTCGTCATGGTGTGTCGGTGGTGTCCGCTGCTGGTGGCCGTGGTCGCGGACGGTTCAGCCACACGCCCGGCTTGGCCGCGAAGGTCGTCTTGGTGAGCCTGTTCGGAGGCCGGGATCGGGCGCGGAGAAGAGTGGCCTTCCACGAGGCCGGACACGCCGCCGCACGTAACGCCCTGGGCGGGCCGCTGCTGGACGTGTCGATCAAACAACACGGTGTGGGGTTGACCCGTTTCAAGCGCAGCAGGTGGGTCGGGCCGGACCTGATGAGCCCTCGTAGCGGCAATCTGCGCACCCTCATCGCCGGGCCGCTGGTGGAGAGCCGGTATAGCCGCATGACGCTTGAGCGGGCCATCAGCGAGGCCGGATCAGGTCCTGAATCGGACGCGGCGCGGATCGCGGAGCTGCTGCGCCGTGACTCACTGGACACGTGGGCCCGTAAGACCAAACGGCTGCTTTGGACACACGGCAGGGATATTGAAGACCTCGCCGAGGCCCTGTTCGAATACGGATCCGTCACGGGGGCTGAGGCTCGCCGGATCCTGGATGGTAAGCGGTGACCGATGGCCGCCTACCAAGAGTTGATGCGCTACGAGGTGCGGGCGCCCCGCTCAGGGGTCGGCGGCTGCCGGTAGCGCGGCGAGCACGCAGTTGAGCACCTCGATCGCGCCGGCCTTGTCCAGCGGGTCGTTGCCGTTACCGCACTTGGGCGACTGCACACACGACGGGCAACCGGCCGGGCACTCGCAGGCGGCGATGGCGTCTCTGGTCGCGGTCAGCCACGGTGCCAGCGCGGCGTGGCCCCGGTCGGCGAACCCGGCTCCACCGGGATGCCCGTCGTGCACGAACACGGTGGGCTGCCCGGTGTCCGGATGCAGCGCGGTGGAGACGCCACCGATATCCCACCGATCGCAGGTGGCGACCAGGGGCAGCAGGCCGATCGCGGCGTGCTCGGCGGCGTGCAGCGCTCCGGGCCATGCGGCCGGTGCCAGCCCGGCGCTGGCGAGCAACTGCTCGGCCACCGTGTACCAGACCGCCCTGGTGCGCAGCGTGGCCGCCGGCAGGTCCAACGGGACCGCATCGAGTACCTGGCCCGACGGCAGCCGCCGCAGGTAGCCAACGACCTGGGAGGTCACCTCCACCTCGCCCAGCGCCACTGACACCCCACCCGAGCGCCGCTGCGCCAGCACCGACACCACCTGGATATCGGTGGTGGAGCGGGCCGAGGTGTACCACTGCGGCTCTTCGGGGTGCACCAGCGCGACCCCGGCGTCCAGATCCAGCTCGTCGACCACGAACGAGTCCCCCCGATGCAGATACACCGCGCCCGGGTGCACCGCGCTGCAGGCCGAGACCGGGTCGACGGTGCCGAGCATCCGACCGGTGCCGGCCTCCACCACCGCCACCTGGTGCCCGCCGGAGCCGCGGATGTCGACCTCGGAGTGCGGGCGCTGCCGTGGCGTGGCCCAGTACCAGCCGCCGGGGCGGCGGCGCAAACTCCCGTCGGCGACCAGGCCGGCAACCACGGACCGCGCCACCTCGCCGCCCAGCTCGTCGACGCAGGCTTCGGTCAGCGGCAGCTCGGCGGCCGCGCAGGCCAGCTGTGGCCGCAGCACGTAGGGGTTCGTCGGGTCCAGCACGGTTGCCTCGACCGCCGAGCCCAGCAGAGCCGCACTGTGGTGCACCAGGTAGGTGTCCAGCGGGTCGTCCCGGGCGACGAACACCACGAGCGCGCCGGACCCGGCTCGGCCGGCTCGCCCGGCCTGCTGCCAGAACGACGCTCGGGTGCCGGGGTAACCGGCCAGCACCACCGCATCGAGCCCGGCGATGTCCACCCCCAGCTCCAGCGCGTTGGTCGAAGCCACCCCGAGCAGCTCCCCGGAGTCCAGCGCCTTCTCCAGCGCCCGGCGCTCCTCGGGGAGATAGCCGGCCCGGTAGGCGGCGATCCGGGAGGCGAGGTCACCTGCCGCAGCGGCGGACAGCACCCGCTGGGCCCCCAATGCGGTCAGCTCCGCACCCCGGCGGGAGCGGACGAACACCAGGGTGCGGGCACCTTCGATCACCAGGTCGGCCAGCAGCCGGGCAGCCTCGGCTCCCGCCGAGCGGCGCACCGGGGCCCCGTTCTCGCCGGTCAGCTCATCCAGCAGCGGCGGCTCCCACAGCGCCACGGTGCGCTCACCACGCGGAGACGCGTCCTCGGTAACGGCCACCGTGTCCAGGCCGGTGAGCCGCGACGCCGAGGATCCCGGGTCCGCGACCGTCGCCGACGCGAGCACGAATACCGGATGCGCGCCGTAGCGGGCAGCGACCCGGCGTAGCCGGCGCAGCAGCAGGGCGACGTGCGAGCCGAACACCCCGCGGTAGGCGTGGCACTCGTCGATCACCACGTAGCGCAGCCGCCGCAGCATGCGTGCCCAGCGGTCGTGCCGGGCGAGCAGGCCGTGGTGCAGCATGTCCGGGTTGGTGAACACCCACCGGGCGTGGGCGCGCACCCAATCCCGCTCTGCCATCGGGGTGTCGCCGTCGTAACCGGCCGGCCGTACCCCGTCCAACCCCAGCGCGGTCACCGCCCGGATCTGGTCGGCGCCCAATGCCTTGGTGGGAGCGAGATACAGCGCGGTGGCCCGCTGGTCGGCCAGCAGGTCGGTGAGCACCGGCAGCTGGTAGGCCAGCGACTTACCCGACGCGGTACCGGTGGCGACCACGACGTGGCGGCCCGCTCGGGCCAGCTCCGCGACGGTGACCTGGTGCGCCCACGGCGCCGCAACGCCCGCGTCCCGAAGTGCCTCGCGCAGCCCGTCGGGTACCCAGCAGGGCCACTGCACTGTCGTCGCCACCCGGGCCGGGATCGTCACGGCGTGCCGCAACGGCGACTCCCCGTCGGCGCTAGCGAGCAGCTGCTGCAGCAGGGCCTGCCCGCGCCCGTCACCGCGCTGCACCGACTCCCGCCTCCCGTGTCTGCTCCGCACATCCTCGCGCACGCTAACGGCAGATCGCTGACCCGGATGGGCGGCTGCGCAAGCCGCACGACGGCCGCG
>JBOHFU010000336.1:0-4527 GCA_050699675.1 Pseudonocardiaceae bacterium | reverse complement strand
GGCGACCGTGCCCGCGCTGGCAGTCAAGGTTCTTGACGGTGACCGGGCGATCGTGGTGGTGTTCATAGACCAGCAGGCCAAACGAGGTGCTGAGGCACAGCCACTGCTTGCCGCGGGTAGGCTCACCGTCACCGCGCAGCGGGTCAATGGCAGCTGGAAGATCGCCGACGTGGCGCCGTTCTGATCGCCTTGAGGCTATCCACCACCGCAACCCGCCCCCCGCGCCGATCAGCGGAGCCGATCGGGCCTACGGCCGCTAATCGTGCATATCCGACCACTGATCGGACGATGTCCTCTTGACGGACGGCGTCCCGCAGGTCACGCTAGGAGCACGCTCGCACCGGGTTGTGTCCGGTGCTGGACAGTCGCCGTCCTAGCGGTTAGACTGCTTCTTTGCGCTGCCCTCTCCTAGTTCCCCCTGCGCTCCGGGGTCACTTGGCCTGCATGAACGGCAGTAGCACGAGAAGAGCCGTACACGAAACGGTACTACCCCAGGCATTACCCAGCTCTAACCACAAAGCATCGCCACAACTACATCGGCAACTCGCACCAACACAGCGCGGAGAGCGTGGTCGGAGGAGGCCATGTGTTCCTGCGCTCGGCAGCGCTAGTGTTCGGAAGGACGCATCTTGGCAGTCTCCCGCCCGACCAAGTCCTCTGCTGCGAACAACTCCGTACCCCGCCTCCCGGGAGCTCCCGCCCGGCCATCGTTCGCGAAGATCCGCGAACCGCTCGAGGTACCCGATCTCCTGGATCTCCAGCTCCAATCGTTCGAGTGGCTGGTCGGCGCCGACGAGTGGTTCCAGCGCCGCATCGAAGCCGGTGACGACGAGCCCGTAGGCGGCCTGGCTGAGGTGCTCGAGGAGATCTCCCCGATCGAAGATTTCTCCGGTTCGATGGCCCTGTCCTTCTCCGACCCTCGCTTCGACGAGGTCAAGGCCTCCGTGGAGGAGTGCAAGGACAAGGACATGACCTACGCGGCGCCCTTGTTCGTCACGGCCGAGTTCACCAACAACAACACCGGTGAGATCAAGTCACAGACGGTGTTCATGGGTGACTTCCCAATGATGACAAGCAAGGGCACCTTCATCATCAACGGGACCGAGCGGGTCGTGGTGTCCCAGCTCGTCCGCTCTCCCGGCGTGTACTTCGACCACGCGGTGGACAAGACCACCGACAAGGACGTCTACAGCGTCAAGATCATTCCCAGCCGTGGAGCGTGGCTGGAGTTCGACGTGGACAAGCGCGACACGGTGGGCGTGCGGATCGACCGCAAGCGCCGCCAGCCGGTGACTGTGCTGCTCAAGGCCCTGGGCTGGACCACCGAGCAGATCGCCGCTCGATTCGCGCACTCCGAGACGCTGCTCGCCACCCTGGAGAAGGACCACACCAGCGGTCCCGACGAGGCGCTGCTGGACATCTACCGCAAGCTTCGCCCGGGAGAGCCGCCGACCAAGGAGAGCGCCCAGGCACTGCTGGAGAACCTCTTCTTCAAGGTCAAGCGCTACGACCTGGCCAAGGTCGGCCGCTACAAGGTCAACAAGAAGCTGGGCCTGAACCTGCCGCACCGCAACGGGGTGCTCACCGAGGACGATATCGTCACCACCATCGATTACCTGGTCCGGCTGCACGCGGGCGAGACGACGATGCCGGCAGTGAGCGGTGTCCCGGACGCGGTGGTGCCGGTGGAGACCGACGACATCGATCACTTCGGCAACCGCAGGTTGCGCACCGTGGGTGAGCTGATCCAGAACCAGATCCGGGTTGGCCTTTCCCGTATGGAGCGGGTCGTGCGCGAGCGGATGACAACCCAGGACGTCGAGGCCATCACGCCGCAGACCCTGATCAACATCCGACCGGTGGTGGCGGCGATCAAGGAGTTCTTCGGCACGTCCCAGCTGTCCCAGTTCATGGACCAGACCAACCCGCTGGCCGGGTTGACCCACAAGCGGCGGTTGTCCGCGCTGGGGCCAGGAGGTTTGTCCCGGGAACGGGCTGGCTTCGAGGTCCGTGACGTGCACTCGTCGCACTACGGCCGGATGTGCCCGATCGAAACCCCGGAGGGCCCGAATATCGGGCTCATTGGCTCGCTATCTTCCTATGCCCGGGTCAACCCGTTCGGCTTCATCGAGACGCCCTACCGCAAGGTCGTCGACGGTCACGTCACCGAGCAGATCGATTACCTGACCGCCGACGAGGAGGACCGGCACGTCATCGCGCAGGCCAACGCGGTGCTGGCCGATGACGGCTCCTTCGCTGAGGAGCGCGTACTGGTCCGTCGCAAGGGCGGCGATGTCGACTACATCAACCCGCACGGCGTTGACTACATGGACGTGTCGCCGCGGCAGATGGTCTCGGTGGCCACCGCGATGATCCCGTTCGTCGAGCACGACGACGCCAACCGGGCGCTGATGGGGGCCAACATGCAGCGCCAGGCGGTGCCGTTGCTGCGCAGCGAGGCGCCGCTGGTGGGAACCGGTATGGAGCTGCGAGCTGCGGTGGATGCCGGCGACGTGGTGGTGGCCGACAAGGCCGGCGTGGTCGAGGAGCTGTGCGCCGACTACGTCACCGTGATGGCCGACGACGGCAGCCGGCAGACCTACCGGATGCACAAGTTCCACCGGTCCAACCAGGGCACCTGCACCAACCAGCGGCCGATCGTGGCCGAGGGTGACCGGGTGGAGATCGGTCAGGTGATCGCCGATGGACCGTGCACCGATTCCGGCGAGATGGCCCTGGGTAAGAACCTGCTTGTGGCGATCATGCCGTGGGAGGGTCACAACTACGAAGACGCGATCATTCTGAGCCAGCGCCTGGTGCAGGACGACGTGCTCACCTCGATCCACATCGATGAGCACGAGATCGACGCCCGGGACACCAAGCTCGGTGCTGAGGAGATCACCCGGGACATCCCGAACGTCTCCGAGGAGGTGCTGGCGGATCTCGACGAGCGCGGGATCATCCGGATCGGTGCCGAGGTGCAGGCCGGGGACATCCTGGTCGGCAAGGTGACGCCGAAGGGTGAGACCGAGCTGACTCCCGAGGAACGGCTGCTCCGCGCCATCTTCGGCGAGAAGGCCCGCGAGGTCCGTGACACCAGCCTCAAGGTGCCGCACGGCGAAACTGGCAAGGTGATCGGCATCCGGGTGTTCTCCCGGGAGGACGACGACGAGCTGTCGCCTGGCGTCAACGAGCTGGTCCGGGTCTACGTCGCGCAGAAGCGCAAGATCCAGGACGGCGACAAGCTCGCCGGTCGGCACGGCAACAAGGGCGTCATCGGCAAGGTCCTCCCGGTGGAGGACATGCCGTTCCTGCCCGACGGCACGCCGGTGGACATCATCCTCAACACCCACGGTGTGCCGCGCCGGATGAACATCGGGCAGATCCTGGAGACCCACCTCGGCTGGATCGCGAAGACCGGGTGGCAGATCGACGGTGATCCGGAGTGGGCCTCCCGGCTGCCTGAGGAGCTGTACCAGGCCGAGCCCGGCAACTTGGTCGCCACGCCGGTGTTCGACGGCGCCAAGGAGGAGGAGATCACCGGGCTGCTCGGCTCGACCCGGCTCAACCGGGACGGTGATCAGATGGTCGGGCCCGACGGCAAGGCGCAGCTGCTCGACGGCCGCACCGGTGAGCCCTACCCCTACCCGATCGCGGTCGGCTACATGTACATCATCAAACTGCTGCACCTGGTCGATGACAAGATCCATGCGCGTTCGACCGGTCCCTACTCGATGATCACGCAGCAGCCGCTGGGTGGAAAGGCGCAGTTCGGTGGTCAGCGCTTCGGCGAGATGGAGTGCTGGGCGATGCAGGCCTACGGGGCGGCGTACACCCTGCAGGAACTGTTGACGATCAAGTCCGACGACGTGCTCGGCCGGGTGAAGGTGTACGAGGCCATCGTCAAGGGCGAGAACATCCCGGAGCCCGGAATTCCTGAGTCGTTCAAAGTGTTGCTCAAGGAGCTGCAGTCGTTGTGCCTCAACGTCGAGGTGCTCTCCAGCGACGGCGCAGCGATCGAGATGCGCGACTCCGACGACGAAGACCTGGAGCGTGCTGCCGCCAACCTCGGCATCAACCTTTCGCGTAACGAGTCTCCTTCGGTTGACGACGTCGTGCAGTAGAGGCAAGGGAGAAGACCGCGTACGGCGCGGGGGTGGTCCTCCCGCCCACCCCCGCGCCGGACGCACAAGACACGAACTAACGAATACCCCGCACGCACCCGAACCCTGATCGCAGCACTGGATTTCATCAACAAGGGTTTCATCAAAACACAAAACAGGGTTTCATCAAACACAGGGGAGAAGGAACGAGACGTGCTTGACGTCAACTTCTTCGACGAGCTCCGCATCGGCCTCGCGACCGCAGAAGACATCCGCCAGTGGTCCTTCGGGGAGGTTAAGAAGCCGGAGACCATCAACTATCGCACGCTCAAGCCGGAGAAGGACGGGCTCTTCTGCGAGAAGATCTTCGGTCCGACCCGGGACTGGGAATGTTATTGCGGTAAGTACAAGCGTGTCCGCTTCA
>JBOHFU010000335.1:0-4568 GCA_050699675.1 Pseudonocardiaceae bacterium | reverse complement strand
GCCGACCAGGTGGTTGCGCTCACCCCGGACGGGCAGCCAACACCCGCGGTGCTGCTGGTGCGACCTGATGCGCACCTGGCCTGGCGGGGCGCGACCTGCGAAGGGTTGCGGCGGTGGCTGGCCGGTGCACTTGATCCCTGCCCTGCCAAGACGCCGTCTTCAGAGCCGTCGCGTCCAGCGGGTGGGAACCAGGAGGCCACCACCCGGTGAGCGCACCCCGCGACGTCGCGGTAAGGGAGCCCGCTGGGCCCGGACTGCGCGCCCGCAAGAAGGCACAGACCCGACAGGTGATCCAGGCCCAGGCGCTGCGGCTCTTCCTGGCCAACGGTTACGACGCGACCACGGTGGAGGAGATCGCTACCGCCGCCGGGGTCTCGCACATGACGTTCTTCCGGCACTTCCCCACCAAGGAGTCCGTGGTCGATACCGACGACTACGACCCGATGATCGCCGAGTTGATCGCCAGCCGACCGACGGCTGAGGACCCGTTGACCGCCATCCACCGAGCCATACTCGAAGGGCTCGCCGCCGTCCTCCCCGAGGGGCGCGACGCGCTGCTCACGCGGACCCGGCTGATCCTGGCCACCCCAGCGCTACGGGCTCGGCTCTGGGAGAACCAGCACGCCACCGAGCGCCTGTTCACCAAGGCCCTGACCGCACGCCACCCCGCCGCCGAGCCACCAGACCTGGAGGTGCGGGTACTGGCCGCCGCGGCGCTGGCCACCCTCACCACCGCCCTGATCACGTGGGTGGACGGCGACGGGGCTGAGGACCTGCCCGAACTGGTCGACCTGGCCTTCGCTGCGCTGCGCCGACACGCCGGGCAGGGGTAGCGGGTCAGCGGGGGAGGAGGTCTGGGGGGAGTTTGGCGGCGGCGGGGCGGTCCAGCAGCCACAGTGTGCGGCGACGACCCGTTGCGCCTGCGGCGGGCAACTGGACCTCTCCCGCTCCACCCAGCGCCATGGTCACCGCTGCGGCCTTCGTCGACCCCGAGACGATCAACCACACTTCGGCGGCACACCGGATGGCTGGCAGGGTCATGGTGATCCGGGTGGGTGGCGGTTTGGGACTTCCCCGCACGCCGATCACCGCGCGCTCGGTTTCGTAGACCGTGGGGGAGCCGGGGAACACCGAGGCGATGTGGCCGTCCTCGCCGACGCCGAGACAACAGATGTCGAACGACGGCGCCGGGCCATGATCCTCCGACCGCAGCCGGTGCAGCAGCAGGTCTTCGTAGGCATGCGCGGCAGCGTCCGGGTCATCGCCCCACGGCCCGTCCGAGACCCCCATCGGGTGAACCCGGGCAGGGTCCACCCCGACGTGGTCGAGTAGCGCCTCGCGAGCCTGAGTCTCGTTGCGGTCCGGATGACCACTGGGCAGGAAGCGCTCGTCGCCCCAATAGACATCCAGCCGGCGCCAGTCCACCGCCGTGGCGGCTTGGGTGCTCGCTACGTGACGGAGCACTGCGATACCGATGTCTCCACCGGTCAGCACCACCGAGGCCGACCCCGAGGCGGTCTGGACGTCCACGATCCGGGTAACCAACCGGGCGGCGGCCGCTGCGGCGAGCACCTCCGCGGTGGCATGCACCACCACATCGGGGCGGCTCACTGATCGCCCCGGGTCTCGCCCAGCGTCTCACTTGATCGGATCCGGCGGTGCGCGCTACCGGCCCGGCTGTCCACCTCGGTCAGGGCTTGAAGCGCCTCTTGGTAGATCTCGTCGGGGTCCAGCCGGCGCAGCTCCTCGGCGAGGCACTCGCGCACCGGGCGGCGTTTCAACGGCACCCGGCGGTCCGGCTGACCCGGCTGGCGCAGAGTGCCGACCTTCCCGTGCGGTCGGATCAACTCCACTGGGCCGCAACGACGCTCCAGCACCGCCGAGCTGATCCCGCCGCCGGGATCGCTGGCCCGACGCCGTACCGGGACCTGCAGGCAAGACCGCAGCCAGCCGGCGAGCAGGTCGGTGGACGGATTGTCCGCGGAGCCCGTGACGGTGACCGCCTCGACCTCCTCGTAGGGCGGCAAATCGAGTGCCGCGGCGAGCAGCGCGCGCCACGGAGTGAGCCGGCTCCAGGCGAGGTCGGTGTCGCCGTCGGTGTAGGAGGTGCGGCGGGTCTCCAGCGCCTTGATCGGTTGGCGGGCTGCGGCGGCATCGGTGATCCGGCGCTGTGCCAGCCTCCCGATGGGGTCCTGCGCGGGGACCGCAGGGGCCACCCCCGGCCACCACGCGACCACCGGGCAGTCCGGGAGCAGCAGCGGTATCACCACGCTGTCTCCGTGGTCGGCCAGCGGGCCATACAGGCGCAACACCAGCACCTCGGACGCGCCGGCATCACCACCGACGCGGATCTGGGCGTCCAGCCGCGTCCCGGCCCGCTTGAGACCCCTGGCCACCACGAGCACCCGGCAGGGATGCTCCCTGCTGGCCTCATTCGCGGCCTCGATCGACTCCTCCACCTGCGCGGAGTCGTCGGTGACGATCACCAGGGTGAGCACCCGGCCCAGCGCCACCGCACCACCGCGCTCCCGGATATCGATCAGTGCACGGTTCACCGCGGACGTGGTTGTCGAAGGCAGGTCAACGATCATCGCTCACCTCCTCGCGCGGAGTGCGGTGATGTTCGGCGGCGCCGGTGATGTTGCGGGCCATGCCGCCGAAGACGATGTCGTGGAAGGGGGCGATAGTTCTCCAGTACAGGTGTCCGCCCAACCCGTGGGGTTCGAAGAGTGCCCGCTGCCGGTAGCGTGCGCCGCCGTCACCGTCCGGAATAACCTCGAGTTCCAGCCAGGCGCGGCCGGGTAGCCGCATCTCGGCGCGCAGCCGCAGCAGCCGGGGCCGGTCGAGATGTTCCACGCGCCACCAGTCCAGAGCTTCGCCGACGTGCAGCCGGCGGGGATCGCGGCGACCGCGACGCAACCCGACGCCACCTACGAGCCGGTCGATCCAGCCGCGCACCGACCACGCCAGCGGGAAGGAGTACCAGCCGTGCTCACCGCCGATGGCTTCGATGACGTCCCAGAGGGCGCGCGGCGCAGCGGCGCAGCGGTGCTCGCGGATGTCCTCGTAGAGGGTGCCGCCGGACCAGTCGGGGTCGGTGGGCAGCGGATCCGACGGCGCTCCCGGCAAGGAAGCGTCTGACCAGCGGGTGGGCACATCGGCGCGGCGGATGTGCATCAGTGCGAGTTCGACGGCGTGCTCGTAGTGGGTCAGGCCGTCGTCGGGGTCAGGGATATAGCCGGTGATGTCGTTGTCGTGGCAGACGACTTCGTGCACCAGCGACTCGATCAACGGGATGGCGATGCTGCGGGGCACCGGGGTGACCAGATTCACCCATTGCGCCGACAGCCACGGGGTCAGCACCGGCACCGGCAGCACCACACGGCGGAGCAAGCCGGCCACGACCGCGTACCGGCGCATCATCTCCAAGTAGGTCAGCACGTCGGGCCCACCGATGTCGAAAGCACGGTTGACCTGCGGTGGCAGCGTGGCTGCGTGAGTCAGGTAATGCAGCACGTCGCGGACCGCGATGGGCTGGATGCGGTTGTGCACCCAGCGTGGCGTGATCATCGCCGGGAGCCGTTCGGTGAGGTAGCGCAGCATTTCGAAGCTGGCCGACCCGGATCCCAGGATCACCGCGGCCTGCAGCGCGACGGTGGGCACACCGGAGTCGAGCAGGATCTGCCCGACTTCGGCGCGCGAAGCCAGGTGGTCGGACAGGTGCTCAGCGTCGGGGGTGATCCCGCCCAGGTAGACGAGGCGGGTCACACCCGCGACGCGGGCTGCGTCGGCGAGCACATCCGCGGCGCGGCGGTCGACCTCGACGAAGTCCCGCCGATTGAGCGAATGCACCAGGTAGTAGACGACGTCCTGGCCGGCCACCGCGTCACGAATGCTGCTGGGATCGGTGACGTCCCCCTCGACGATCTCGACGTGATCCCGCCAGGGCACCTCGGCCAGCTTGCCGGGTGTGCGCGCCACCGCCCGCACCTGGTGGCCGGCAGCCAGCAGCGCGGGAACGAGCCGGCCACCGAGGTAGCCGGTGGCGCCGAACACTACGCATCGCATGTCATGGCCGTCTCCAGGTCCGTCCGGTCCGGGCGATCATCCGGTCTGCGGACGGCGGCCCCCAGGTACCCGCAGAGTAAGGCTCGGGCCCATCCTGCTTGGCCCAGTGTTCGAGCACCGGGTCCAGGATCGCCCAGGACAGCTCCACCTCGGCGTTGACCGGGAACAACGACGGCTCGCCGAGCAGCACGTCCAGCAGCAGCCGCTCGTAGGCCTCGGGCGAGGACTCGGTGAACGCCGTGCCGTAGCGGAAGTCCATCGTGACGTCCCGGACCTCCATCGCGGTTCCGGGCACCTTGGAGCCGAACCGGATCGTGACGCCCTCGTCCGGCTGGACCCGGACGACCAGGGCGTTCTGTCCCAGCTCCTCGGTCATGGTCTCCTCGAAAGGCAGGTGAGGAGCCCGCTTGAAGATCACCGCGATCTCGGTGACCCGCCGGCCCAGCCGCTTGCCGGTGCGCAGGAAGAACGGCACCCCGGCCCACCGCCGGTTGTCCACC
>JBOHFU010000334.1:0-4571 GCA_050699675.1 Pseudonocardiaceae bacterium | reverse complement strand
AACAGGTCGAACAACTTCCAGGCCGTGGTCGGCGCCCACAAGATGGCCGCCGGCAGCAGTGCGATGACACTGACCATCACGGTGCCCGCGAGGATGTTGCCGAACAGCCGCAGCGCGAGGGTGACCGGCTTGACCAGCTCCTCGATGATGTTCAGCGGAAGCAGGATCGGGTAGGGCTCGATGAAGTGCCTGAAGTAGTGCTTGCCCTTGACCCGGATGCCCGTCAGATGCACAAGAATGATCACGAAGAAGGCCATCGCTAAGGTGAGGTTCACATCGGACGTCGGTGGCCGGACGTACGCTTCCCAGGCGTGCGGCAGGATCGTCATCCAGTTCGAGACCAGGATGAAGAAGAACAGGGCGATCGCCAGCGGCACGACGAAAGGCGCGGTGCGGATGCCGATATTGCTCTCCACCTGGCGCTCCACCTGCTTGGTCACCGTCTCGAAGATCAACTGCAGGCCACTGGGCACCTTGGAGGTCGCCTTGGCCGCAAGGTAAAGGCCGAACCCGACGACGATCACCGCCGCGACCACCGTGGAGATCACGGTGTCAGCATTGATCGTCAGACCGAACAGGTGCCATTCGAGATGCTCACCGACCTGCACGCCGCCTTCCGCGGCCAGAACCTGCTCGCTCATGCCGGGGCTCCTGGCTGATCTCCGGGCTTACCCCCGCCTTCTGACCGTCGCAATTCCTTGACCAGTGGAACCGAGGCCATGAAGATCATCAGTAGCTGAAGCGCGGCAAGCCCGGCGAACACTCCAAGGCCTTCGGGCTGCAGCGCCAGCGCCAAGCCGACAGCGAGCGCGGTGATCAGCGCGAGCCGGGCGAGTACGGCCACGGCGAATCGCCGCTTGCTCGGGTCGCCACTGGCTGCGAAGCGCGCCGCGGAACGCTGCACCAGCGCGGTATTGAGCAGGCCCAGCCCGAGACCACCGCAGAAGAACGCGGCCGCCAGCGGGTAACCCATCGGGGTCAGCACCACGAAGCTGGCGACACCGAGGCCTGCCGCGACGAGCGCAGCCCGGCGCAGGTTGACGGCTATTCTCGTCGATGTGATCACGTCAGGGGTCACGAGGGCCCTCCGATGGGCTGATGCATGTCGACACCATAAGTGCGGCGCTTACTCCTTCAGGAACTTCGTGAACTTGGTGTAGATATAGACACCGGCACCGACGATGCCGAGCGCCAAGCCAGCCAGGGTGAACGCCGGAAGAGTGTTCACTACCTCGTCGACCAACCATCCGAGGCCCAGCCCGACCAGGAGGATCGCTGCGGTCGCGGCCCCGAGACCGAGTAATGTCGCGAGCTCCGGACCGTTGCGTCGTTCCACGGACACCTACCTCAACGGGCGCATGACGTCACCCGCCGCCATCGCTCAAAGGCACTCCTCACAGTCCAGGGACAGCGCGCATGGCGAAACCGTCATGATCATGAACGCTATCGATGGGCCGACCCGACCTCAAATCCCACGCCCAGGTGGGACGAACCAGACGCTATCACACGGCTGGCCACCCCCCGTGCTCGCCCCCACCTGCTTCTAGCTGCGCTTCTGCCGGCGTAGCGGAGGCGGAGAAGGCGGAGCACCAGAATCAGCGCGCGGGTAACCGGGGAATCATTGAACCAAGCACGGCGATAAGCAGTCCGAGCGCGGTCGCCCACACCACGACGTAGCCGTCGAACACCGTCAGGGCAACTGCGCCGAAAGCGAGCAAGGCGGCCCAAAGGTAGATCAATAACACGGCCCGGCGGTGTGAGTGCCCGATCTCGAGCAGCCGGTGGTGCAGGTGCAGCTTGTCCGGGGCGAAGGGGCTGCGGCCGGCGCGGGTGCGGCGCACCACCGCGAGCAGCAGGTCCAGCACCGGCACGAACAGCACCGCGGCCACCACCAGCAGCGGGGAGAACAGCGCCAGCACGTCGGTGGCGCCGTAATTGCGGTGATCGACCCGGCCGGACGCGCTGGTGGAGGCGGCGGCCAGCATCAAGCCGATGAGCATCGCCCCGGAATCCCCCATGAAGATCCGGGCCGGCTGGAAGTTGTGCGGCAGGAAGCCCAGGCACGCGCCGGCAACCAGGGCAGCGATCAGCGTCGGCGGGTACGCCGACACGCTGCCACCAGACCTGTCGAGCAGCTGCAGCGCGAACGCCCCGATGGCCACCGCGGCGATGAGCCCGATACCTGCGGCCAGCCCGTCGAGCCCGTCGATGAAGTTCATCGCGTTCATCAGCACGACGGCCAGCGCGACCGTGACCAGCACCGCCTGGTCCTGACCCAGGATGAGCAACGAGCCGGCCGAACCGGCGTCACCGTTCCACGGCACCCAAAAGATGAACCACTGCACGCCGAAGAGCACCAGCACCCCCGCGGCCGTGACCTGCCCGGCGAACTTGGTGAGCGAGTCCAGCTCGAACCGGTCGTCCAGCGCGCCGATCAGCATGATGATGCCGCCCGCGACCAGCACCCCCACGACGTCCCCGGAGAACTCGAAAGACCTGCGCAGCACCGGTAGCTGGTGAGACAGCAGGACGCCGCCGAGAATCCCGCCGTACATCGCCACCCCACCCAGCCGCGGGATCGGGGCGCGGTGCACGTCGCGCTCGCGCGGCATCGCCACCGCGCCGGTGCGGATCGCCAGCTGCCGAACCAGTCCGGTGAGCAGAAAGGTCATCACCGCAGTGGTCAGACCGACCAGCAGGTACTCCCGCAGCGGCAGTCCGGAGGGAACGGGGACAGGTCCCACGAGGGGCAGGCTAGCCCGGGTCCGGTTCAGCGCCGCCGGTAGGCCAGATTCTGTCCTGTCCTGAATGGTCGCCCGGCACAGTGATCACTACCGTGCCACCTGGATGGTGAGACCGAGCACATCGCTGAGCTGAGCGACGGTCACGGCGCCTTCGCGGAGCACCACGGGATCGTCAGCGGTGAGGTCGACGATGGTGGAGGCCAGCGGCTCGCCGGAAGGTCCGCCGTCGAGGTACACCGGCACCCGCTCGGCGAACTGCTCGCGGGCCTGCTCGACGGTCGTCACCGGCGGGAGACCAGAACGGTTCGCGCTCGACACAGCCATCGGACCGACGTCGCGGAGCAGCTCGAGGGCGACCGGGTGCAGCGGCATCCGCAGCATGACGGTACCCCGGGTATCGCCCAGGTCCCACGCCAGTGACGACGCGTGCGGCAGCACCAGTGACAGTCCGCCGGGCCAGAATGCCTCGATGAGCTTGCGCGCCTTCGCCGGTACGCCCAGCACCAGGCCGTCCACAGTGGACCACGAACCCACCAGCACCGGGACCGGCATATCCCGCCCCCGCCCCTTGGCCTCCAGCAACCCCTGTACCGCTGTCGAGGAAAAGGCGTCGCAGCCCAGCCCGTAGACGGTGTCGGTGGGCAGCACCACGAGCCGGCCCCCCCGGACTGCGCTGGCGGCCGCCGCCAAGCCGGCAGCCCGGCTGTCGGGCCGCGCGCAGTCATAGACATCGCTCACGGATCGCACACTACGACGGCCCGCCGACGCGGGATCGGCGGGCTTGGTCGTTGACACCGCGTGATCACACGGGCACGATCCGCGTCCGGGGAGGGTCCGTTTCGCTTCCGGAGGCTTATGTGCCCGCGCACCGCCGTGTCATCGTCACCGCTGCCGCCGCCGTGCTCGCGCTGCTGGGGCTCGCCGCCACCGGAACCGTCCAGCCGACCGCCGCCGCGCAGACCGCCAGTTCACCGCAGCGCTACGTGGCACTCGGCGATTCCTACGCGGCGGGTCCGCTGATCCCGGTGCAGCGACTCGATCGGATCGGCTGCCAGCAGTCCACCCGTAACTACCCAGCGCGCCTCGCCGAGGCGCTCGGCATCCGCGACTTCACCGACGTGAGCTGCAGCGGCGCGCGGACCGAGAACATGACGGCCCCTCAACCAGTGTCGCTGGGCACCAATCCACCACAGTTCGACGCCTTGACGCCGGACACCGACCTGGTCACTGTGACCATCAGCGGCAACGACATCGGGTTCACCGACATCTTTTTCACCTGCGCCCGGCTCAGCTCCCTCAACCCGCTGGGCAACCCGTGTGAGCGACAGGCCATCGCTGCCGGCGCTGACCTCTACGCACAGCGCATCGCCGCCGCGGCGCCAAAGGTCGCCGGGGTCCTGGAGGGCATCCGGCAACGCTCCCCGAGAGCGACCGTCCTGCTGGTGGGCTACCTGCGGATCCTGCCCCCCGCGGTCGGGTGCTACCCGGTCTTCCCGATCGCCCGCGGTGACGTGCCCTACCTGGACGGTCTGGAGCAGCAGCTCACCGCCATGCTCGCCGCGCAGGCCAGTAACCACGGCGCGGTATTCGTCGACTCCTACGCCCGCTCGCTGGGCCACGACGCCTGCCAGCTGCCCCTGGTGAAGTGGGTGGAGGGGACGGTCCCGACCAGCCCGGCCGCCCCGGTGCATCCCAACGCCATCGGCATGCAAGCGGTGGCCGGTTTCACTCTGGACACCCTCAGCTACCTGGACGAGATGGCAACCCTGAGGTGACCGGCAGCGCGGGCGCCGGACTGCGCCGATGTCACCGCAACCGTGACGTCCT
>JBOHFU010000333.1:0-4574 GCA_050699675.1 Pseudonocardiaceae bacterium | reverse complement strand
GGATCCGTCAGGTACACCTTGGGGGCTCGGATCTCGCGCTGGCTGAGGTTGGCGGCCCATGCGGGGATCCGCACGATGAGGAAGAGAGCCTCCAGGGTGTCCAGGTAGCGCAGCACGCTGGTCCGCGGCAGCTGGGCGTCTGCTGCCAGGTCGCTGACGTTGAGCACCCCGGCGTGTCGAGCGGCGATGAGCCGCAGCAGGCGGGGTAGATCCGCGGTCCGCGGCGAGGCGGAGATTCCGGGCGCTTCCCGCTCGATCACCGTCTGGGCATATGCGTTGAACCACGCTCGGCGGCGCCGCCCCTCGCGGGCGCGTGCTTCGGGATAACCGCCGGCCAGCGCCCGCTCCAGATAGCTCCGCTTGTCCAACTCGCTGATCCAGTCTGTTGCCAGGTCGGCGTCGAGCAGCCGGCTGAGGAAGGTTTCGGGCCGGCGCCCGATCTCGCCCTGACTCAATGGCCATAAGGTGTGCCGCTCGATCCGGCCTGCGAGCGTCTCTGACACCGCCCGGTTGGCGCTGAGTTGCGAGGAGCCGGTGATCAGGAAGCGGCCCGGTCGTGGTTCGCGATCGACGCTGGATTTGATCGCCAGCAGCAGCTCGGGCGCTCGCTGGATCTCGTCGATCACGAACAGTCCGGGCCGACCCTCGACAAATCCCTGCGGATCGGCCGTCGCCAGCGCGCGTACGTCGGCGTCATCCAATGATGCGTAGGTGGCTTCCGGTCGCTCGGCGACGATCTGTCGTACCAGTGTTGATTTGCCGGCCTGGCGCGGCCCCACTACGCCGACGACCCGAGTGTCGAGCAGTGCCATGGTGACGTTGTTGCGCAGGTGACGCGGAAGAACCGGTGAACCGCTCTGCTCGGGCGGGAGTGACGTCACTTGGCCATTCTGGCACAGGACGGCTCCACGATGGACGATCTGCGATTACTCTGTGGACGATCTGCGACACTGACCTGGACGCCGCAATGGTGCGGTCAACGGTATTACCCGCAGTTCAGGAGTGGTCGGTCAGCCGGGGGGCGTGGCCCGGCGTCCTCGGCTGCGGGTACGACGTCCATATCTCCCCGTAGTACGTCCACCCGGTCCGAACCTGGACGGCCGGACACCCAACTGGTGGTAGGTATCGACTTCGCGTGGTGATGCAGTTGGGCCAGCATCCGGGTTACGTCTCGGTGTCCCGCGGCCGTTCCCGGTAGGCAGATCAGGGATGCCAGTGACAGCGTAATCTCGTGACCGTTGACCTCCGGCGGCTCATCGAGCACTGCGGAGCCGAATGGTATTAGGTCGTCGGGATCGCAGATCACGACGAAGTCGTCCCCGCCGATGTGGGCAACAGCCGCAGAGGGGATCGCGTTGACCGCATCGGTCAACGCGCAGCCCAGTTCCCGGATCAGGTCCTCGCCCGCGGTGAAGCCACCCCTGTCGTTCACCGCCTCGAAGTTGTCCACGTCCAGCCAGCTCACCACGAAGGTCTCACCATCGGCCACTTTGTGGTCCACCAGTTCGATGACCATATCGCTGCCGGGCAGCCGGGTGAGCGGGTGCAGAGCCGCGGCGTATTCGATGTTCATCGCGGCCACGCCCTGGATCACGTCCCCGACGCAGACCGCACCGGCGCATCGGCCGCTGGAGTCCAGCACGATGATGTCGTCGTACCTGCGGTGCGCCATGCTGCTGCGCACCAGCTCCAGCGCGGCCAGCGCGCTGGCGCTGGACTCGAGCACCCGGGGCTCGTCGCCGAGCCGGGCTACCTCCCGCTTGGCGTACAGCGCGTGCCCGAAGGCCCCGCTGACCGCGAGCAGGAACCGGTTGCGGTCCAAGGTGTAGCGCGGCCTGCCGTCGTCATCCAGCAGCACCACCCCGCTGATGGTTGGCTGATCGCGGAGCACCGTGCGGACTTCCTCCCCGGTCGCCGATATCGGCACAGTGACGGCGGGATGCATGAAGTCGGTGATCCGCGCGCCTGCTAGACCGCGGGTCGGGGCAGGGGAGACCGGCCCGCGAAACTCCCTGATACCCGAGATCGGCAGGTAGGTCACGGGACGGCGATTGGGTGGCGCCAAGAGGTTGCCCTGCGCGATGCCCACCCCGTACTGCCGCAGGGTGGCCACCTGCTCCGGCTGTTCCACCCCTTCGGCTACAACCTGCGCCCCGAGCCGGGAAGCGAGCTGCTGGAGCGCCTCGAGAACCGCCACGCAGCTGCTTTCCCGCGGCAGCCCGGCGACGATCTCGCGATCCATCTTGATCAGCTCGGGCCTGGCCTCAGCGATCACCGTGAGTGGATAGCTCCCAGTGCCCACCCCATCCAACGCGATGCGGTAGCCGAGGCGACGTAGCCGGTGCAACCCGGCGAGGAGCAGCTCGCGTTTGAGCGCGGCGTGCGATGGGTTGATCTCCAGCACCACCTGGCTCGCCTGCCGCCCGGTGTCGCTTAGCGCGTGGTGCAGCGGAGCGAGTATCTCCGCTGCACCGACAACGGTGTCGGCCGTCAGGTTGAGATGCAACGGCAGCACTGTTTCGTGCTCCGAAGCGTAACGCGCGGCGGCAACAGCAAGCGTCACGTCGAGGCTTTCCAGTTGTCCGGCGTGAGCGGCTGAACGCAACAGCGACCGCACGTCACGGTGCACGGGCCGGGCCAGCATCTCCATCGCCACCACGCCGCCGGTGTGCAGATTGATCAGCGGCTGAAACGCGAACCGAGTTTCCACCGACGTCTTGGGCACCGGGTGATGGTCCCGTGCACCATTATTGTCGGGCAAACGGCTGTGCCGGTATTCACCCGGTATTCATTTCGTCGTAGAACCGGGCAACGAGCTGACCGGGAGGTCGTCACTGCGTTCGCCGTCTGTTCCGTGGAGGGTGTCCAGGATCTGCGGCCCGTACTTGGCCAGCTTGGTCTCGCCGACACCGCTGATCGTGCTGAGTTCGGCCAGGGTTGACGGTGCCTCGGTCGCGATCTGGCGCAGGGTTGCGTCGTGGAAGATCACATACGCGGGTACGCCCTGCTCCTTGGCGGCGGCAGCGCGCCAGGCGCGGAGCTGCTCGAACACCGGGACGGCTTCCTCGGGCAGATCGACGGGTGCGGCGCGGCGGGATTTGGCGGCTCTGGCGGTGGCCTTCGCGGCCCGTTCGGGCTCGCGGCGCAGCATTACCTGGCGCTGCCGGCCCAACACCTCGGCACTGGAGTCGGTGAGCACCAGCGTGCCGTAGTCGCCCTCGACCGCGAGCAGACCCTGGGCCAGCAGTTGGCGCACCACGCCACGCCACTCACCCTCGCGCAGCTCCGTACCGATGCCGAACACCTTCAGGGACTCGTGGCCGAACTGGGCGACCTTGGGCGTTGCTTTGCCGAGCAGGATGTCGATCACCTGGCCGGCGCCGAACTTCTGGCGCCGCTCCCGGTCGAGCCGGAACACAGTCGACAGCAGCTTCTGCGCGGCGATCGTGCCGTCCCACGATTCCGGTGGTGACAGGCAGGTGTCGCAGTTGCCGCACGCGGTGCCGTGCTGGCCGAAGTAGGCGAGCAACTGGGCGCGGCGGCACTCGACCGTCTCGCACAGCGCAAGCATCGCGTTGAGGTGGGTGGCCAGACGGCGGCGGTGGGCGTCGTCTCCCTCGGAGGTGTCGATCAGCTTGCGCTGCTGCACGACGTCTTGCAGGCCGTAAGCGAGCCAAGCGGTCGAGGGCAGCCCGTCGCGCCCGGCCCGGCCGGTCTCCTGGTAGTAGCCCTCGACGGACTTGGGCAGGTCAAGGTGGGCGACGAAGCGCACGTCGGGCTTGTCGATGCCCATGCCGAACGCGATCGTGGCGACCATGATCACGCCGTCTGCACGCAGGAAGCGCGCTTGGTTCGCGGCTCGGGTGCGCGCGTCGAGCCCTGCGTGGTAGGGCAGCGCCTCGATCCCGTTGCCCACCAGGAAATCCGCGATCTTCTCGACCGAAGCGCGGGACAGGCAGTAGACGATGCCCGCGTCGCCGGAGTGCTCGGTGCGGAGCAGTTCCAGCAGCTGCCGTTTGGGCTCGTCCTTGCTCACGATGCGGTACTGGATGTTCGGGCGGTCGAAGCACGCCACGAAGTGCCGGGCGTCGGTCAGGTTCAGCCGGGACGCGATCTCGGCGTGGGTTGCCTTGGTGGCTGTCGCGGTCAGTGCAATGCGGGGCACCGTGGGCCACCGCTCGTGCAGCGCGGACAGGGCGAGATAGTCGGGCCGAAAATCATGCCCCCACTGGGCCACACAGTGCGCCTCGTCGATGGCGAACAGCGAGATCGTGCCGCGGTCCAGCAGGGTGAGCGTCGACTCGACGCGCAGGCGTTCCGGTGCCAGGTAGAGCAGGTCCAGCTCACCCCGGAGGAAGGCGGACTCGACCTGGCGGCGCTGGTAGGGGTCCTGGGTGGAGTTGAGGAAACCGGCCCGGACCCCGAGGGCTGTGAGGGCGTCCACCTGGTCCTGCATCAGTGCGATGAGCGGCGAGACGACGACACCGACGCCCTCTCTCACGAGCGCCGGAATCTGGTAACACAGCGACTTGCCACCGCCGGTCGGCATGAGCACGAGCGCGTCACCACCGGCG
>JBOHFU010000332.1:0-4575 GCA_050699675.1 Pseudonocardiaceae bacterium | reverse complement strand
GCGTCGGTAGCCGTTGGCATCCACGGTGACGGCCCAGCCTTGCGATCAGGTCCAGGCGATGAGCTTGTCGATGTCCTCTGCCACCATGCCCAATCCCTAGCGGAACCGCAAGGGTACAGCGTCAAGGCATCGGGCTAGGGTGAGGTCCACGGTGTGCTAGCCGCAGCGACGGACCAAAGCCGACGCGGCGACCCGCGACCGTACCGGGGCGGCACACGACCGCGCCGACGCCGAGCGCGCCATCGCCGGTGTCGCGGCCGACCCGCAGCAGGATCCCGTACCCGTGCCGCCGCCGAGACGGCGGCCGGCGGGCTCGGCAGCTCGAGTCGGCCAGCGACATCACCAGAGGATCGCACGGTCCCAACCACGGCAGCGGACGACCGACGCCTGGATGAGGGGGACTCGATCGGCCAGCCCGATCCGGACACCCACAGTCACAGCTGCCAGCCGACCGACACCGTTGCAGGGTGACCCGCCTCTTCCGCCCCGAGCACTCAGGTCAGTTGATTGCGAGACTCCACCAGTCCCGAGGCCCGGGACGCCGGGACGGGCTCGGATACGGATTTGCGTGGACTGGTTCCCGTGACTACCCAAGAAATTCTCTGGTCGTCAGGTGGTGGCGGGGACACGCTTCCAAAAGTGCACCAGCGAAGGGGTGTCGCCCCACATCCGGACGGGCACGACGTAGACGTTGTTCCTCACGAAGTCGCCCTGGACGGACAAGGCGTAACCGGGATAGAGTTCCGGGATGATCGCGTAATCGTCGGAGGTTTCGCCGTAGAGGCCCTGGCGCAGACTCCACCTCTGCTTGGGGTCGTCCTTGTCGTAGTCCTGGAGACGGGGGTAGTCGCTGGCCTTGGCGGCCGAGGCGGTCAGGCAGCGACTGTTCTCATAACTCTTGATCAGATAGCCGCCGTTGGAGGTCGCCTCCGTGTACCACAGATGCCCCAGCTGGCCTTTGGCGGTCTTTAGGGGATCTTCGTTCCAGGTCTGGACGGCCGTTCCGATGTTGTCGTTGTAGTTGTCGGTCTCCAGGTATGTGCCGGTGACCTCGTGGACGAAAATGAACGGACCCTCATCCATGATTGCCTATCTCCCTTACGGTCTGTGTGCCGGATGGTGATCTATCGGAAAATCTCTGCCATCACCGCATCCCTTCCAGTCCCCGATAATAAAACAACTCAGCGCAAGGTGGCGCGCAACAGCATCCGTCGCACGCGGCGCTAAGAGCAACCTTGATCCGCAAAGCGTCACCTTGCAGGCTGCTCATCGCCACCCCGACGTATCCCCGCCCGTCCTACCCCCGTTCGTGAGTACTGGATTGAGCTGCTAGAAGCCTGGTGTGACCGTGCCATGAGCGGGCGCGACGCCTGCGACGGATCCTTACCTAACGACTACGAATTGAACCGTCGTCAAATACCACGGGCGCTGAAAATTTATCAATGACAGCGAGCTTCCGTGTTTCTTAAGGTGATCGTCAAATTTTTTTACAGTTCGCCCCCCATCCTGCTCGCAACCTCATGAACGGGTCGATACGTTACCGGCGAACCAGACCCGCCGAGGCTGTTCGCTGACATATTCCACCGTTGTGGAAGGATCCACATAAGTCAACTATCGAACCTAAAGTATCTCTGTTTGGGTGATGCCGTCGACGTGATCGTCTAATGGTTCAGCGGTTCGGGATGAGTGCCAGCGCATACGGTAACAGGCAGGGCCCGGAAAAGTCATCCGTAGGGGTTGATCTGCCGTATGTGGGTGACACACGGACCACGGGTAGTAAGGCTGGTGCTAAGCCCCAAGGCGATCACCAAGGTTCTTCACACTCTCTGATCCCGCCAGGGACCCCATGCCTACCGCGCCGTCATGACGGATCCGGGCCGCGCGGCGAGGAGTGTCGGGAAACGATCATTTGCCGACACTCGGAATGTGATCATGGTCCGCACAGATCGCGACTGTCGGGAACTCGCGCCGGCAAACAACGTCGGCAAACCTGATGTGACCACTATTGTCGACACATGTTGATCGGCTACGGGCGGGTGTCCACCGCCGAGCAGAAGCCCGCCCACCAGGTCGACGCGCTACGCCGTGCCGGCGTCGCACCCGACAATGTCTACATCGACATCGCCAGTGAGGCGAAGCCCTCCCGACCCAAGCTCGATGTCGCGCTGAAGGTGGTACGTGGCGGCAACCAGCTCGTCATCACCCGGCTCGATCGGCGGGGCCGCTCGGTGCTGCACCTGGTCACCCTCGGCGGCCGGCCCCGCGCCGCCAACACCCGGCTTGGGTGGGCCTGAGGTTCGTACCGAAAGCGAAAGTACAGATCACGTACCGGAACAACGGGTCGACCAGCTTGGGATCAGATCCCGACGCCGGACAGAACTGGCTAGCCAGTGCGCGGTGCGGGCCAGATGCCCAGTACGGCCCGCTCGGGCATGCGCCGACGTGTAAACACATGCAGCTCACGCGCAGACAGGAGCCGCTTGAACCGCGGATACGCGGTCCGCTCAATCGACGCCACCCAACACCCCAGACAGACAACCTGACGGCGCGGACCTTAGCCAGCACCTCACATCCACCCCCGTCGGGGTTGGACTATCACCACCGGTGACCCATTCGAGCAGGGGAAACCTGCCAAATGATCAACTCATGGTGGGTTACTGGGCTTACCTTGACCGCACCCCCATGACCTCGACGGCGGTGCTGGCACAGACGGACTCGCTCGCGAGCTGGGTCGGCTCGCTCAGCACGTTCGCTGGGTGGTGGTCACCTGGGGCTTGCTCTATGGGAGCACCGACGGGCTACGGCAGGCTGCGGATCGAATCGATGGGCGAGGCGCTGGCGGAAGTGCGCTGGGCGCTTGATGTTCGGCTGGACGACAACGAGTACTCGCTGACCGAGGGGGCCCGATCAAGAAGTGGGTCGACGTCGACGAGGTGAAGATCACGTTCACCGGCGGGCCGGGCTGCGGTCGCGGCGCACCGGGATCGGAGAACCGGTCCGAGTTCTCCAGCCAACTCCCGAGGCGAAGTGAGACACAGAACGGCTTCCCGCTACGAGCACAGCGGGCTGTGCCGCAGCTGTCCGGCTAGCCGCGGACCGCGTAAGGCAGGATGGCGACCACGCAAAGGGAGGTAGGTCATGATCATCGAGGTGATGTGCCGCGTCGCCGATGGCCCGCTCAGGCCAGGAGAACTGGAGGTCACTCAAACAGCGGTCCCCCTGGTGAGCTGGTCCGTTAACACTCGCGACGTATCGGAGGCGTGGGATCTGCAAGGCAAGGACCTGGCCGTCGAGCTTCACTTTTCCGACAACACCGTATGGACGGGTGAGGCATACTCAGTGGCTGACATCGAGCCCGACCACCAAGTGCCTGGACAACCGCCCGAGCACGAGTTTCCATTGAAGGTGCAACTACGCGGTATCGGCGCACTCAGCGAGAACTCGATCCCGGTGCACGCTGATGTGGTGGTTCAGCGGATCGACGCGTTGTTGGCCAAGCGTCAGTGCTGAACTAACAGGCTATGGGAGGCATCCGCCGTTAGACCATGCCCCGGTATTCGTGTGCGATCCGCTCGAACACGGCGCGCGCCGCGTCGCCGTAGTCGGCGAACCCGGCGTAGATTTCGAACCGGGTAGCGAAGTCCGCGACGTCGCGGGTGTCAGTGATCAACGCCACGGACGTCTCGGTGCTGAGCATCACGGCCCGCTCGTCGTAGATCTGGAAGGCGTGCAGGATCGGGCGGTTCGTCGGACGCGTCCACGGGACAATTCCCAGCGCAACGTTGGGCAGCTCAACCAGAGCGGCGAGGTGTTCAGCCTGTCCGATCATGATCTGCGGTGACCCGACGTGCCAGCGCAGCACCCCCTCGGTCAGCACGAAGTGCAACTCGCGGTCGCTGTCGAGGATCTGCTGCCGGCCAAGGCGTGCAGCGACCATCGCATCGAGCTCCCTGCCGGCGTACCGGCCGGACAGCAAGGCACGGGCGTAGTCATGGGTCTGTAGCAGGCCGATGACGATGGCGGGGTGGACGCTGCGGATCTGCGCCGAGGTGGACTCGATCCGACCTATCCTGGCCTGTATCGAAGGGGCACCGTGATGGTGCAGCACCGCGCGGGTTGACGTGGACCCTGCCCGTAGATCCTCGGCGATGGTGAGCAACTCGCCGCGGGTATCGGCTGATGCGCCGTACACCTCGCACAGGGTGCGGATGTCGGCCTCGGTGGGTACCCGCTTCCCGGTTTCGAACCTGCTGATCGTTGCCTGGGACATCCCTGCACGGCGTGCCGCCTCGATCCCGGACAGATCCGCTCTCCGCCGGAGTTGCCGCAGCGTCAACGACAACCGGTCAGCACGCGGTGCGGGGCTGCTCAACCAGGTATCCCCCCTCTAAGCTGCTCGGCCTGCCGAGCGGTGGTGTTCCGGGTGGCGGTCCCACCACGCGGTGAACGGCTCGGCGTTGTGCCACAGGGCGTCGGCGGCGATGCGATGCCGTTCGATGTGCTCGGCATCCAACAGCTGCGCGCCGCGGAACTGCCCGTCGGGGTCGTAGTGCATCGTCACGACGTCTCGGCCGT
>JBOHFU010000331.1:0-4581 GCA_050699675.1 Pseudonocardiaceae bacterium | reverse complement strand
CGGCGTTGCCGGCGGGCGCGTTCCGGATCGGCCGGCCGGACGCGACTGTGGCGACCTTTGCGGGAGGCGGCCAAGGCCAGTTCGGCATCGGCGGCGTCGGCCACGTTGAGCTCGAGTACCCGTCGCACGGCGGCGCCGGTGTGCAGACCGCCGGCGGTACCCGGATCGGCGAGGCTGCGCAGCGCCAGGGTGGACAGGTCCACCGGCACGCCGGGCCGCAGCGTCGTGGGGCTGGCCGGGGAACCGTCCGGCTGCAGCGGGGCGGTCGGCAGGCTACTCGGCCCATAGGGCAGCGGCCAGTAGCCGGTGAGCAGCAAGTACAGCATCGCGCCCAGGCCGCGGATGTCGTCTTGGGATCCGGTCGCCGGAAGTGGGCCAGGAAAAGCCAGTCGCGCCTGCCGGTCGGGGGTCACCCTGATCCGGTGCGGATGGTCGCAGCCGAGGATCAGGCCGGCGCTGTGTGCGGTGTCGACCGCACCAGCGAGTGGGGCCAGGATGCCGGCCGCCACCGACGGCGGGGGCAGCCCGTCGTCCAGTAGCTCGACCAGCCCACGACCCCGGGTCCACTCCGCGACCACGACCGCGACGGTCGGGCCAAACCTGGCGTCGGATTCCAGCACATCGAGGACCCGCGCGGCACCTAGGGCCTCCAGTCGGGCCGAGCGCAGCGCGCGCGCCACAGCGGAGCGGATCAGCCGGACCGCGCCGGGATCTTGCGGTGCCGCAATGAACAAGGTCAGAGCGACGTCCCGGTCCAGCACCAGGTCGCGGCCCCGCCACAGTTGGACGGCGCAGCGGTCGTCGCGGCCGACTTCGGACAGTAGGCGGTAACGACCCTGCCCGACAAGCGCGCCGGGGGTCGGCCACGGGGGCCTGGGCCGGTGTGTCCCCGCCCCCGCCGAGTCCCCAGAGTCCCCGCTCACCGGTCCTCTCAACCTCCCCGCGTTCTTCGCTGCGCAGCCCCGCCCTTGACGCAACACCCCAGGGGCACACCACGAGAGGCAATTCTGAAGTCTACGGCTCCCGGGGGGAATTCGGGGGTTGTTCGGGCGGCTGGCGGGTCCGCCGCGCCAGGACGGGTCCCCGGATCGCCCCCCGGATCGCCCCGGTGAGCTCCGGGGTGCGCAGGGCGATCAGGGCGAGGCCCATCACCACGCCGACGATGACCGTGGTGAGCACCAAGTCCAGCCAAGCCCCCCCGACACCGCCGACAGCGTCACCGAGCAGGGCGCGCAGCCCGAGCACCGCGCCCACCGCAGGCACCGCCGCCAGCAGGCAATTTCGCAGAGTGATCAAGGTGCGCTTGGTCTCCACCCGGCCCAGTCGCCGGCGCAGCCAGGCCTGCCCGACCATGGCACCCAGCACGCAGGACAGCGAGTTGACCGCGGTGAGCCCGAGCACGACATCGGCGCCGTCGAGCAGCACCGGGCAGGCCAGCAGCAGCGGCAGCTTCACCGCCACCATCACCGCGTTGATCATCGTTGGGGTGCGCGCGTCGGCCATCGAGTAGAAGACCCGCATCTGCAGCATCGTCACCGCGTAGGGCAGCAGGCCGAAGGCCGAGACCGCCAGTGCGGCACCGAGGCGCTCGGCATTGCTGCCCGCCTTGCCCAGCGAGAACAGTGCAACCCCGATCTGCTCCCCGGCGAGGGTGAAGATCACGGTGATCGGGATCAGCAGCACCGTGAGGTAGCGGCTGCCCAGCGACAGGTCCTTGACCACTGCCCGCCAGTCGGCGTCGGCTGCCGCCCGGCTCATCCGCGGCATGATCGCGGTGAGCAGGGAGTAGCCGAGTACGCCGTAAGGTAGTTGCAGCAGCAGCCACACCAGGCTGTAGATCACCACCCCACCCGGATCGCCCTGCGCCGCCGACCGGGTGGTGATCACGAAGCCGAGCTGGCCGACCACTACATAGAGCACGAACCAGGCCGCCATCCCGCCGGCCTGGGTCAGCCTGGGGTCCCAGCCCCATCGCCAGCCGAAGTGAAAGCCCGCCCGGCGCAGCCCAGGCAGCTGCACCAGCGCCTGCGCGATGATGCCCGCGGTCGTGCCCAAACCCAGGACCAGCAGCTTCGGGTCGCTCAGCTGGGTTGGGTTGAGCGTGATCTCACCTGGCACCAGGGCATAGATCCCCAGGAAGGCCAGCACGATGACGTTGTTGAGCACCGGCGCCCAGGCCGGCGGGCCGAAGATGCTGCGGGCGTTGAGGATCGCCCCGAACAGCCCGGACAAGCCGTAGAACAGGATCTGCGGCAGCAGCAGGTAGCCGAACACCGTGGCCAGCTGCGGGTTGGCGGCCGCGCCGTCGCCGAGCAACAGCGCGGCCAAAAACGGTGCCCCGGCGACGGCGAGCACCGTGGCCCCGCCGAGTGCCACGCAGGCGACGGTGACCAGCCGCTGCGCGTAGGCCTCGCCCTGGTCGGCGTCCTCCTTCGCCGCGCGCACCAGCAGCGGCACCACGACGCTGGTCAGTACCCCGCCGAGTAGGAGCTCGTAGAGCATCGCCGGCAGCGTGTTGGAGACGGTGTAGGAGTCGTTGACCACACCCAGCCCGAGGATGGCGGCGAGCCCGAGCTGGCGGACGAACCCGGTGATCCGGCTGACCAGGGTGGCCACCGCCATCGTGCGAGTGGCTGCCGCCACCGAGGTCTGCGGCCGCTCAGCCTGGTTTGCACCAGCTTGGTTCGCGGTGTCCGAGAACTCCACTGTCACCCGGCTTCCCGTGCTCTGCGCACTCGGCGCACGATTCCGCGGGCCACCAGCAGAATCAGCGCAGCACCGGCGCCCGCGGTGAGCGCGACAGTAACGGTGCCGAATGCGGTGGAGCGCACCTGCAGGGTGCTCGGCTCGCCTAGCGGGGTGCCACCCGGGGTGCTCAGCCGGGCCTCGACGCTGAACTGACCGGTCCGGCTCACCTTCGCCGGGATGACGAACTGCCGGGTGCTGCGGGCCGGCACCAGCTGCAGCCCGACCGCCCCGGCGCGCAGCCCGGCGGTCTCGGTCAGGCTCAGCGCAACCTGCACACCGACCGGTAACTCGTTGCTCACGGTGATCAGCAGCGGGGAGTCCGAGGATGCCAGGCTGTAGGGGCCGGGGGACTGCACGATCTGTACCGATCGACGCAGCTCGTCGAGCCGGCCGCGCTCCTGGCTGGTCACCTGGATGGCCCGGTTCGGCTGGCCGCGCCAGGCCGAGGACACCCCGCGCAGCAGCCCGAGCCGCAGTGGGTCGAGCAGATCGACCGGCTCGAGGTTTGCGGTGGCGTCCTTGACGGTGGCGACCTGCAGGTCACGCAGGACGTCCCGGGCCCGCTGGATGCCCGCAGTGACCTGTCGCGGGATCTCCTCGGCACCGGCCTGGGGCGGGTAGGCCACCGCTGTGGTGGGGCCGGCGGGCCGGGTGGTGGCCAGCGCGGGCAGCTCGCGCGGGACGAAATAGCCGGTCTCCAGCAACTGCCGGGCGATGCTCAGCAGCGCGGTGGCCTCCACACCACGGGCCTGCCAGCGGCGCGGCGGGACCAGCAGCACGGGGCGGCGATCCGGGTCGGCGGCGGCGCGGTACACCAGTGCGCCGAGCCCGTCCTGGGCGGCCAGCGGGCTCGCGGTGCCGCTGGGCCGCCGGTCGATGTCAAAGTCGGAGCCGGCCGCGACGGCGTCGTTGCCGGGCTGGCCGACCTCCGGGGCCAGCGCGCTGGTCAGGAGTGGGTCGATGAGCAGGCCGGTGGGAGCGGCACCGCGGCTGCCCGGCAGGCTGGTGGTGAGGCCGACGACATCACCGGCCGGTGCCTGGGGGGAGACGTCGCCGGGTTCCAGCAGCCCACCGGGTTCCAGCAGCCCATGGGGTTCCAGTAGCCCACGGGGTTCCAGTAGCACCGCGTGCGTCTGCAGGGTGGTGAGGTCGGCCAGGGTGCGCTCGTCGAGCACCGCGCCCGCCGGCCAGTTCACCCCGGTCAGCGGCTGCACCCCGAGCAGGTCGCCCACCAGCTGTACGCCGGTGCTAGTGGCCAGGGCCGCCAGGTCAGTCAGCCCAGCCCGGGACAGTGCCACCAGGTCGGCATCGGCATACGGCAGCGGCAGGACGCACCGGCCTTGGACCGCGCCGCGCAGCCGATCAAGCCAGCGCTGGGCGTCCTCCGCGCCGGTGCCCTCGCTGATCCCGCCGGGATGGGCCACCCGGTAGCCTCGGCTCATCCCGTCGACCGTCTCCACCAGCGCCGGGTCGATCGCGACGCAGACGGCTGCGGCCAGCGGTGACCCTGGCGGCACCACTTGCTCGAGCGCACCGAGCAAGCCATCAAGCCGCCCACCGGGAGCGATGTCCGCAGCCACCGGATCCGTTCCGGAGCGGTCGCTGCGGATCAGGATCGGTTCGCCGGGACCGGTGGGCAACCGGGCGGGTTCGGCGGCTAGTGGCCACACCACCGTCAGCGGCATCGGTTGCGGGGGCGGGCGCAGCACCGGTCCGGACGGACTGCCGGCCGCGGCAGGCGGGATCCCGAGCACCGGCAGCAGCAGCGGGACCGCCGCCAGCCGCGCGGTGTCGCCGAAGTCCGGCTTGCCGTTGAGGTTGACCAGCAGCGGG
>JBOHFU010000330.1:0-4581 GCA_050699675.1 Pseudonocardiaceae bacterium | reverse complement strand
CCCGACACATGCCCACGATGGTCCGCCCGAAGCGCAGGTTGGCGAACGTGCCCACCTCCTCGTCCAGGCGGTCGGCGGACTTGGTGAGCAGCTGGGCTGATTGAGAGGTCGCGACTGATCTTGCGCGGTATCCTTACTCTCTCCATAGGGTGACAGGGGGATGGGGGGTGGGCAGTGTCCGGACAGATCACCCCGGACGTCTGGGACGAGGCGGGCATGCGCATTGCCCTGGCGGCGCGTGACATCAGCAGTGTGTATCGACGTCTGCGTGGGTACGGGGTGACCCAGCGGCAGATCGCTGAGCTGACCGGGCAGTCCCAGTCCGAGGTGTGCGAGATCATCAAGGGCCGCCAGGTGATGGCCTATGACGTGCTCGTTCGTATCGCGGACGGCCTCGGTATACCGCGCGGCTACCTGGGTCTCGCCTATACCACGGATGGCGGGGACAGCGCCTACCCTGGGGGTGACCCGTCGGGGGTCGTTGCGGAGGTGACTGACGACGTGCTCAGAAGAGACGTTCTCGCCAAGGGTTCGGTAGCCCTGGTCGGCGTGCCGGTACTCGGTAAGCTGTTGACCTCCTCTGCTGGGCCGGGCGAGATGGGCCTCCCGTCGCAGGTCGGCATGATTGATGTCGCCGAGGTCAAGCACACCGCAGATCAACTTCGGGTCGCGGCCAGGGCGCACGGTGGGCAGGCCCGCGCGGTCAGCGCAGCGGCCACACAGTACGGGCGGCTGCGCCAGGTACCCGCGAGCAACGCGGTCCGGACGCGGTTGTACTCGCAGTTGGCTGCGCTGAACAATCTGGCCGGTTGGTGCTGTTTTGACAGCGGTCTGGATCTGCATGCCCGATGGCACTACCGGACCGCACTCGACCTCGCGCACGAAGTGGGCGACGGGTACGAGTTGTCACGTGCGCTACGGTTCTCGGGAGTGGTTGACTCGGCTCGCGGTCGCCCCGACGACGCCTTGAAGGTCTTCCAAGTAGGCCAATCCTTGCTCGGCCCGAAGAGTGATCCGGAATTAGTTTCCTGGCTCCATGCGGTGTCGGCGTATGCGTTAGCTTCGATGGGGCACGCGGCGAAGGCCGTCGAGGAATTGGCCAAGGCGCGAGGTGACTGGCAGTCACCGGACAAATACCTTCGTGCTGATATGGATTACCAGACTGCTCTTGTGTATATGGAGTTAAGGCGCCCAGATAAGGTTGAGCAGTTGGTGGCGTCAATCAATGGTGCTGGTTGGCACCGACCGGTGGGGGTGTTCGCGACAGCGCTTCGTGCCACCATCTACGTGCAGGCCGGAGAGCCGCGTGGTCCGCAGATGGCGAAATCCGCGATTGACGCCGTAGCGCCGCTGCACTCGGTACGTGCCCGGGAGCGGCTGCAACCGCTCATTGTGGCGCTGGAGGCCCGCCCCGGCAGTGACCACCGCGACCTCGCCCAGCTAGGGCGGAAGGTCGTGGCGGCGGACCGCAGATAGCCACCTGCTCAACGGTGCGTGGCGTCCCCAGGCGGCTTGTATGCGTGCGGCGAGCTCGCGCGATGTGAGGCCGTAGTGTGCGAGGAGTTGCCGGTGCGGGCCTGTTTCGATGAAGCGGCGTTGCCCCACGGTCGTGGCCGCAGCCTCGATCCCGGCCCCGATCAGTGCCGCCTGGGTCGCGTCGATCGGCATCAGATCCTCCACGGGACTACCCCGCCCACGCCGCGCGGAGTGGCATCTCGTGGTGCTCGACGTTGTACCCGTTCTGCCGTGGCTTGGCAGGGTTGCACATTGCCGGTGGGGTGACCGCGTTGCGGCCACCCCACCGTTGTTGCTACCCCACCCTACATTCGCTGGCGGCATCGCACACGATTGCGTGATCGCGCGGTGGTACTGCACCGGCAGCTGTATGTAAGCCGTGATCACATGGCGGTGCCGCAGTTAGGGAACGGCACCGACATACATAACCGGCGGCAACGCTCAGGGTGCGGGCGCCGGGTTAATCGCTCCGCCCGCGCCACCGATGCCACTACCAGTGATGGCAGTCCCAGGTGACAGGATGCCGATGCCGCTCAGCCCAGCGGCACCGATGCCGCCCGTGCCGTCGCCGCCGTCGCCGCCGCTGGGCCCCCCGGCCATGCTCAATAGGGACATGACGGTGCGCTCGGGAAGCAACTCTACGCGCTGCTCGTCGATCTTGGCAAAGCTTACTGTGTCAGACATACAGACCCTCCTCACAGTGGCCCCCAGTGGGCCGGGAACAAAAAGCCGCATCGACGGAATTGCCGATTCGGCTAACGATGCACCAGTCGCGCGCCGCACGACTCTCTTCACCTTCCTCTCTTCTTTCTGCCGGCCAGGCTGCGACCCAGATCGGCTGACGAGGTAACCGACCTCGTCAATTACAACTTAGGCGGGAAGCGCAAGCCTGGTGTAAGTGGTACGCAAGAAATCGCCTGGAGTTGCATTTTCTGCCGGACCGGCGCTAGCCGTGCTCACTCACCACGGTGTTGGTTTGTGTCTGAGTTAGCGATAGAGATCGGCGTGTCGATCAGGCATATCCGGTGGGTTCCATGACCCCGTGTAGAGGATCTGATCATGCCGGATCAGGAGCGTGGAACCGACCGCGCCGGGCGCCGCAACAAGCGGTTCCGCACGGCCTTGGAGGAGCTCTGCGTCTATCAGCACACCTGGGCGGTGGCGTGTGGGGATGGTGTCTGAGCGGCGCGCAGCCAGGTCTCGCAGCCCAGCAGATCTTCCAGCGCCAACACCGCGGCATTGTCGACCTGGGGTGCCAGCAGCGCACGACGCAGCAAGTCGGGGTTGATCAAGCCGTGGGTGGCCAGCGCGGAGTCAGCGAACAGGTTCAGGATGCGCGGCAGGTTCCGGCGCAGCCCGATGCGGAGGTCTTCGTGGCATCCTCTTTCGGCGGTGCGGGCGGCGATCACCTTAGGCAGGATGGGGCGCATCGCCTCGACCAGCAGCGGCTTGTACCGCCAGGGTGCGCGGCGCTCATACTGGCCGACCGCGAGCACGGCCTCGATGACCCGGTCGTCGAAGTAGGGCAGCGCTAGATTCAGCCCGGCGGTGGTGAATAGCCGAGCCAGCTGCCGGTAATGCGTTCCCATCATCCGCAGGATGGTCAGGGCCACATGTTGGCCGTGGTCGGCAACCGGGGATCCGGCCTGATTGCCGGGGGAGTGCAGCACGGCCCGGGTGGTGTCGACCGCCGCTGAGGTGACCCACACCGGTGCCCGCAGCGGGCCACCTCGGCCCAGCTCCGGTGTGCGGCGCCGCAGCAGCCCGGACCCGGTGGAGCCCAATGGCCAGCGGCGCAACGCGTGGTAGCCGCGCACCTGAATGATCGCGGTCACCGGCCGCCGCCGGGAATGCTGGTACGCCGGGGGGCTATGGAACAACTCGTCACCGCCGTGCCCGGCCAGGTGTACCCGGGCACCGTGCGCGGCCAGCAGCGCAGCGCTGCGCCGGACGCGGGCCAAGGTCCGGGTGAAAGGGTAAGGCGCTTCGGTGTCACCGGTATCGCTGACGTTGGCGAAGATACCGGGCATCTCGGCTGGCCCGAGTACCACGTGCTCGGCGTGGCGTAGTCCACTGACGGGGTGGGCGGCGAATACCGCATCGTCGCCAGACTCGGCGCACCGGAAGATCAGTAGGTCCGGCGTGCCCGCCCGGGCGGCCAGAAAGCACAGCGAGGTCGAGTCCAGCCCGCCGGACAAATCTGCACTCAGCCGCCCTGGCGGTGGTCTGCGTGCGGCCACCGCCGTTTCCAGGGCCTGACGCACTGCGCCTGCGGCCACGGTCAAGGCCATTTCCGGCTCGGGTGGCTGCCACCACCGCCGCTCACCGACTGTGCCGCTGGAATCGATCCGGAGGTAGTGGTCAGGGGCCAGCGCCCGCACCCCCCGCCACAGGCTGCGCTCACCCAAGGAGGGCGGCACCTTCCACCAAGAGGTCACCCGCACCGCCAACGCCTGCTTGTCGACCCCCGCACCGGCCATCCTGGCGAGCACGTCGGCCCGGTCCCCGGCGATCGGCACCCTGTGGATCCGGGTGTGGAACACCTGGCGAACCCCGGTCACGCTGCCCTGGACCCGCACCACCCCATCCACCGACGCCACCAGGTGGAAACAGCCCGGCAACACCCGTACCACCGCATCCAGCTCAGCCACTGTGTGCACCCTGGTGACCAGGTCGGTCAACCGGGTTGCGGTGACCGGGCACGACCCGATCAACGCCACCCGCAGCGACCCCACCGACGCCAGCGTGACCTCCTGATCGAGGTTGCCGACCAGCCACAAATTCCCCGATGCATGCGCCAGCACCCACCGGGACTGCGACGGCCACTCCGGCACCACCCGCTGCGCGTCCGGCCGATCCGGAAGAACTATCCACCCCTCGATCAACACACCCACCCCAGCTACTCCTCAGTCCCGTTGGGACTGCAAGTCAACGTCGATTCTCCTTGATGATCTCCTTGAGGAAGCTCGTGGTGTCGGTCGGCGACTCGGCTTTGACGCAGAGGCGATCCATGACTAGCAGGTAGTTGTCGGTCTCGTGTTTCTTGTCGAGGTAGACGGCACTGGT
>JBOHFU010000329.1:0-4605 GCA_050699675.1 Pseudonocardiaceae bacterium | reverse complement strand
CGTGTGTTCGTCAACCGCACGGCGGAGCTCGCCGCTCTGGAGCGGTGGTGGTCCGGCGCTGACGCGCGGATGGCGATGGTCTGGGGACGCAGGCGGGTGGGCAAGACCGCGTTGGTGCGCCGTTTCGCCGATGGGCGACGGACCGTGTTCCACACGGGAGCCAGCCGCGGGCAGGGCACCGAGCTCACCTTGCTGGCCCGGCAGGTCGGCGGCATCGCTGCTACCGGCGTGCGGGACCTGGTGGCTCGCGGGTACACCGACTGGGATGACGCCTTGGACCACGTCGCCACGGTGGCTGAGCGGGAACCGCTGCTGCTGGTGCTCGATGAGTTCCCCGAGCTGGCCGCGACCACCCCCGAGCTACCGAACCTGCTGCGGGCTTTCCTCGATCGCAGCGTGGGGCGCACGCAGCTGCGGATCCTGCTGTGCGGCTCCGCGGTGCGTTATATGGAGGCGCTGCAGCAGCAGCGCCAGCCACTCTATGGGCGGATGGACCTCACCCTGGCGGTCCATCCGTTCGCGCCGTGGGAGGCCGCCCTGATGCTGCCTGACCTCCGCCCGACCGAGCGGGCGGTGGTGTATGGCATTGTCGGTGGTATCCCGATGTATCTGGGGTGGTGGGATCAGGCGGCGCCGCTCGCCGAGAACCTGCGTGAGTTGGCCTGCGAGCCGGGTGCCCGGTTGTTGACCGAAGGTGAGCTGATCCTGGCCACCGAAGCCGAGGCAGGCGAATACCCGCGAGCCGTGCTGCACGCGATCGCGACCGGCGCCACGCGCCACAACGAGATCAAGGACGCGATCCGGGCGGACCCGACTCGCGTACTCGATCGCCTGGTCAGCCTCCGGCTGATCGAGCGTGTCCAACCGGTCACCGAGACGGGGCGAACCCGGCGGCGCATCTACCGCATCGCTGACAACTTCCTGGCGTTCTATCTGGACGTCCTCACCGGTTACCGCACCGAGATCGAAGCGGGGCTGGGACCAACGGTCCTGCGGGTGCTACTCGACTCTCTGGACGATCACCAGGGAGGGCGGTGGGAGGCTGCGTTTCGCCAGCATGTGCGCCGGCTCGCCGCCAGCGGCGAGTTCGGCGATCGGGTCGTCGCGGTGGGGCCATTCTGGACCGCCGACGGCCACAACGAGATCGACGTCGTGGCGCTGGCCGGGCGCGCTCGCATCCCGATACTGGCCGGGGAGGCGAAGTGGGCGCGGGAGGTCTCGGCGCCCAGAGTCGTCGCGGACCTGCACCGCAAGGCTGCCGCGCTGCCGGGTGCACCGCATGATCTGCGGATCGCGATCTGCGCCCGCGAGCGGGTCATCAACCTGCCGGACGACGTGATCGCCATCACCGCCGACGACATCTTCTCCTAGTAGCGTCCGGTCAGGCCGCGCGCGGTGGGCTGCAAGCGGATCGGGTACCGGCTCGGCTGAGCGCCGCTACCGCGGCGTGTGCGAGTGACGACGGCGCGAGCGAGTGAATAGCACGATTCCACCCACGAGCAGGGCCAGTGCCAGCAGCAACGGTAGCGGCCCGATGCGGTCCACCCAGCCGGCCAGGATGCCCTGCAGCTTCCCGGCCGCGTCCACGACGGGATCACTGGCCGGACCGTCCCCGAGGTACAGCCGCAGTTCGTAGATCCCGTAGTAGCCCACGTACAGCCCGACCACGACGAGCAGCACACCGCTGATCCGGTTGACGTGCGGAAGCAGCCGCCGGGTGCCCTGAACAACCGCTGAGCTGGCCAACGCCGTGGCGACAGCGAGCACACCGACGAGCAACGCCATACCGGTGCCGTAGGCAAGGTAGGCCAGCACACCGTCCAGCACCGAGCCGCTGCGAAACGTCCCGGCGGTGACCGCGAGGAACGGACCGATGGTGCAGGACAGCGAGGCGATGGCATAGGCCAGCCCGTAGCCGAACATCGAGCGGAGCCGAGCGGTCGGCGCGCCGCGACCAGGTTTGGGCAGCAGCAGCGTGATCTCCCGCCCGCGCAGCATCCAGATACCCAACGCCAGCAGCCCGGCACCGATCACCACGGTCACCGCGGGCAGGTACTGCTGCACCGAGGCGGCCAGCGGGGAGATCACCAGCCCGAAGGTGCCGAACACGAGGAGAAAGCCCAGCGCCATCATCGCGGTGGCGGCCAGCGCGCGGGCCATCGCCGCTACTTTGCCGCTCGGCGTTTCCTCGCCGGACCCCTCCTCACCGGCCACCACCAGCGCCAGGTAGGCGGGCAGCATGGCGAACCCACACGGGTTCACAGCCGCGACCAGCCCAGCGGCCAGTGCGAAGCCGATGGTGTCGAAGTCCACCGCGGCTGCTCAGGAAGCGGTGAGCTGACGAATGCGGTCGGCTAACTCCGGCTCAGAGAGTTGGTCTTTGACCACCTCGACGGAGCCGTCGGGGCGGATGAACGCATAGGCCGGCTGGTAGGTGACGTCGAAGCGCCGCCAGATCGAGGCATCGAGGTCTGCCAGATGCGGGAATGAACCGACCTGATACTCGCTCACGAAGCCCTGCATGGCGGCCAGCTCGTCCTGTGCCGCGACACCGATGAACTCGACCTTGCCGGCGTTCGCCTGGGCTGCGCCGGCCACCGTGGGCGCCTCACGCTGGCATTTCGGGCACCACGGCGCCCAGAACCACAGCACGGCCGCCTTGCCTGCCAGGCTCTGCCCGGAGAAGTCCTTGCCGTCCAGCGTTCTGGCGGCAAAACGCAGCTGCTCGGGCACCGTGGGGGCGGGTGCGGCCTGCCCGGCACCGGGCGACGTCGCTTCCGTCGTCGAGGCGGGCGGCGCGGAATCGGGTTGCCCGGGGCTCGACGGCGCCCCTGCACAGCCGGCGAGCACCACCAAGGTGGCGAACGCCAGAGCCAGCGAGCGGGCACGTCTCACGAGAAACCTCCTCAGGTAGCGGATATCCCAATCCTGGCAGCGGTACGCCGACCGAGCCTGGTGGTCCTCTTACAGAATGGTGAAGACCCGGGCGTCAGTCGCCGGCTTCGGCTCCCAGACCGTCGACGTCGAGCAGGATGATGCGACCGCGGCCACGGCGAAGCAAGCCGCGGTCGGCGAACTCGCCCAGCACCTTGGTGGCGGTCTCCCGGGTGGTGCCGACCAGCGCGGCGAGCTGGTCGTGGGTGAGAGCCACTTGGACGCTGCGGCGGCCGACGCCAAGGCGACGCTGCGCGCCGGCGAGGGTGGCCAGGGTCGCGGCGACCCGCTGCGGCACACTCTTGAACACGGTGTCGCACAGGCGGCGTTCCATCTCCAGCAGCCGGGCGCCGAGGATCGCGGTGATGCGCGCCGCGATCCGGGTGTCGGACAGTAGTAAACGGTGCACGTCATCTCGGTTCATCACGCATACGACGGCTTCCTCGAGCGCCTCGGCGTAGTTGTCGTACATGTGCTGGCCCAGCAGCACCATCTCGCCGAAGATCGTGCCCGGGGTGATGACCGCCGTCGTCAGGGCGCGGCCATCCGCAGCGATGCGGAACACCCGGACCCGCCCGGCCTTGAGGATGAACAACACCTCCACCTGGTTCTGCGGGGAGTACAGCAGCTCCCCGGTGGCGTAGGTCTTCATCGGCGCCGCCGCGGCGATCGCGTCCATCTCCGTCGGTGAAAGGTCGGCGAAGATGTCCACCTCGGCCAGGCAGAAGGTCTTGTCGTAACCGGCCGCGATGCGTTCCACGTTGGTCATCTCCTCGCGTCGCCCAGGCGCCCACGGCGGCGGCGAGCTGCCCCAGACGGGTCCGGACAGTGCGTCGAGCCCGCCGATCACACAGTACGGCTGCGACCCGGCCGGCTCGCCGGGCCGGATCTGACCCAGCTGTGCGCGGATCCCGCGGCCAGCGTGGGCGGACATGTCCGCCGCGCCGACGATCACGCCCGGGACCGCACGAGGGCATACCCCAGACCGAGTACCAGGCCGTACAGCAGGTGCCCCAGCAGACTCTGCCAGGCCATCGTGTTGAACATGAACACGTCCATGCCCATCCGGGCCGGCATGATCAGCAAGGCGCCGAGGACCCACCACACCACGCCGTAGCCGATCCCCAGCACAGCGCCGGCCGCGAGCCGGTCGGCCCATCTCGCGAAGATCAGCGAATAGGTGATGCCAATGAACGCCGAGATCGCCAGATGCACCACCCAACCTGCGGCGATGGACTCGCTGCCGACCAGCATCGCCACCCCCGGCAACATGCCCATCATCTGCATCAGCAGGCCGAACACCACCCCGCCGGCCAGCCCGCCGGCGACCCCGGCGATCAGCCGGGTCGGCAGCGCGGTCGTCGCTGCAGAAGAAGCACCCGTAGCAGCCATCACTGAACTCCCTTCGGGGAACCGGAACGTCCACCGCGGACGCTAGGCCGCGACTCGGGCCGGGTTCAGTAAGCGGGCACACATAAGCACCTGGGTACTCCCGACCGATCAGCGTCAGCAGCGACCGACCTTTGCACGACTTGAAAGAAACTTGAGCGTGCGTAGCTACGTGAACGGCACCGGGCGCCGCGAACAGACCGACTATCCGCTGGAAGCGGTGCGGGAAGCGATCGTCAATGCGGTGCTGCACCGCGACTACAGCAACGTGACGCGGGGTAC
>JBOHFU010000328.1:0-4609 GCA_050699675.1 Pseudonocardiaceae bacterium | reverse complement strand
ACCATCCGACGACCAGCCGGGACGGGCGCGGTCGACGGCCCGGATCCCGGCCCAGCGCCGCGTGCTCCAGTTCGGCGAGTACCGCACCCGGCACCAGCAGGTTCACCCCCGGTACCAGGACGCCCGCGACCAGCTGCCAGGTCCGCCGGGCCGGTGTGACCCCGGCGGCCCGGGCTGCGACCGTGCAGGCGCGTAACAGCCATCCCACCGTGACCGCGCCGGCCAGGATGCCGGCGAGAAGCGAGATCACCCCGCCGGTGATCACCAGCGCATCGCTGGTGTGCAGCGGTCCGGCGGGCACCGCGTCGGTACGGCTGTCCAGCAGCAGCGCGTAACGCCACGCCTCGGCGCCCGCGGTGGCCAGCATGAGCATGGCGGTCAACCCGAGCAGCGGGACCGCCGCAGCGGCCAGCGCGCGCATCTGCTCCCCGGAACTCACCGCGGGGGCGGCCCCCGCCACTGGCGACGGCTGGCCCAGCCGCGGGAAACCCCAGCGTGGCGGGATGGGATAGGACGGTGGGCCGGTATAGCGGGGCTGTGCTGACGTCTGCTGGGCAGGCTTGGGGGCGGGCACGCCGGACTACAGGACTCTGGGAGCCGCGGCCGACTCGGTCACCATCGGGCGCCCGGCAGCAGCCCAGGCGCGCATCCCACCGTCGACGTTCACCGCGTCCCACCCCGCCTGCATCAGATAGGTGGTGACCCGTGCCGACCGCGCCCCGGAGCGGCACACCACGTGCACCGGGCGGTCGGGGAAGGTGGCGGCGAGCTCGTCGAGCCGCTGCGGTACCTGGCCCATCGGGACGTGCACGGCCCCCGGCGCATGCCCGGCGGCCCACTCGTCGTTCTCACGGACGTCGAGCAGCACAGCGCTGTCGGGCACGTTGGGCACGGGCACGGCCGGGACTGGGGACGTCATAGCTGAATCGTGCCACAGCTAACCCACAGCTAACCCCACAGCTAACGCTGTGGCGTTGGCGATCCGGCCTTGTCGCCCCTCACCAGCGCCTTCTCGGAACCGGCACCGGTCAGCGCCCGCACCTCCATTTCGGCGTACTTCGCCTCGTCGGCCTCGTCCTTACTCAGCACCGTGGCGAGGTAGCCGAGGAGGAAGGCCAGCGGCACCGAGACCAGGGCCGGGTTCTTCAGCGGGAAGATCGCGAAGTCCATGGCGGGCACCATCGAGCTCGGGCTGCCGGACACCGCAGGTGACAAGATGATCAGTAACACGCTGCTGATCAGGCCGCCGTACATGCTCCACAGCACACCGCTGGTGTTGAACCGCTTCCAGAACAGCGAGTAGAGAATGGTTGGCAGGTTCGCCGACGCGGCCACCGCGAAGGCCAGCGCTACCAGGAAGGCGATGTTCTGGCCGAGCGCGACGATGCCGCCGAGGATCGCCAATGCCCCGATGACGCAGGCGGTGACCCGGGCGACCCGCACCTCACTGTCCGGCTCCAGCTCACCGTGCTTGATCACGTTGGCGTACACGTCGTGCGCGAAGGACGCCGACGCGGTGATCGTCAACCCGGCCACCACGGCGAGAATGGTGGCGAAAGCCACCGCCGAGATGAAGCCGAGCAGCACCTCCCCGCCCAGCTGGTAGGCCAGCAACGGCGCCGCCGAATTCTCCTCACCGGGCATGCTGGCGATCCGCTGCGGACCGCCCTCCACCAGCGCCGCCGCGCCGTAGCCGATCACCAGGGAGAACAGGTAGAAGGCCCCGATCAGCCAGATCGCCCACACCACGGTGCGGCGGGCCTCCTTGGCCGACGGCACGGTGTAGAAGCGCATCAGGATGTGCGGCAGGCCCGCGGTGCCCAGTACCAGGGCGATCGCCAACGATACGAAGTCAATCTTCGTTGTGGTGTTCGCCCCCCATTGCAGGCCCGGTTCGAGCACCGCCGCTCCCTGCGACGACTTCGCTGCGGCCTCACCCAGCAGGGCGGACAGGTTGAGCCCGAAGGCGCCCAGCACCCAGGCAGTCATCATGGCCGCACCGATGATCAGCAGGGCAGCCTTGACGATCTGCACCCAGGTGGTGCCACGCATCCCGCCGACCAGCACGTAGATGATCATCAGGATGCCGACGACCGCAACCACGAGCGCCTGAGCGCCGCGGCCCTGGACGTTGAGCAGCAGCGCGACCAGACCACCGGCGCCGGCCATCTGGGCCAGCAGGTAGAAGAACGACACCGCGAGCGTCGATACCGCCGCGGCAGCCCGCACCGGTTGCCGGCGCATCCGGAAGCTCAGCACGTCACCCATGGTGAACTTGCCGGTGTTCCGCAGCAGTTCGGCAACCAGCAGCAGGGCCACCAGCCAGGCAACCAGGAAGCCGATCGAGTACAGGAAGCCGTCGTAGCCGTAGATCGCGATGGCCCCGGCGATGCCCAGGAAAGACGCCGCGGACAGGTAGTCGCCGGAGATCGCGAAACCGTTCTGCGGGCCGGTGAACGATCGGCCCGCGGCGTAGTAGTCGGCGGCGGTCTTGGTGCTGCGCGAGGCCCGGACCACGATCACCAGGGTGACCACGACGAAGAACAGGAAGATCCCGCCGTTGAGCAGCGGTTGCCCCACCGACTCCTGGGCTAGCCAAGCTGGGGCCGACGGAGTCGGTGTGATCGAGCCGGTCACCGGGCCGCTCCTTCGATCCGCTCGCGGATCCGGCTGCCCACCGGATCCAGGTGCTTGTTCGCGAACCGGACGTAGACCATCGTGATCGCGAAGGTGGTGACGAACTGCAGCAGACCGATGATCAACCCGACGTTGATATTGCCGACGACCTTGATGGCCATGAACTGCGGGGCGAACGCGGCCAACATCACGTACAGGAAGTACCAGGCCAGGAAGAACGCCGTCATCGGGAAGACGAAGCTGCGGAGCCTCCGGCGCAGGGTGGCGAACTCCGCGCTTTGTTGGGCGGCGGTCCAGGGGTCCACGGGCGGCGGGGCCGCGGCACCGCCGACGCGCTCGGTGGTGCTCATGTAAACACCTCCAGGACAGTCATCATGATCAGGCCCGGCTACCGACGGTGCCGCCCGCTACGCGGCCGCAGCAGGGTAGCTGTCATGCCTAACCGGGCGATGTCCCGGTCCTCGGCCAACCCTAGCCGGTCGGGTGCATGCAGCCGCAGCAGGATGCGCGTGACATCGATCGGGACCCGGTCCCTCGTCCGGCGGCTCACCACGATCATGGTCAGGAACGCCAGCGGGACCGTGAACACCGCCGGCTGTGCTGCCACCTCGTGCCACCCGGGCGGGAGCACGCCGGCCGCGGCGGGCAGTACCGCAGCGAAGGCCAGCCCGCCGCCGACCAGGAGGCCGGCCGCCGCGCCGGCGTCGGTCAGCCCGCGCCACCAGATACCCAGCACCAGCAGCGGGCAGAACGATGAGGCGGCCACCGCGAAAGCCAGTCCCACGCCCTGGGCCAGGTCCAGCGAGGACACGGCAAGCGCGAAGGCCAGCGGGACCGACCAGGCCGCCAAGGTGGCCACCTTGAAGGCCCGGAGCCGGCCGGGCAGGACATCGCTGGACAGCACCCCGGCGACGCTGACCACCAGCCCCGATGCCGCGGACACGAAGGCGGCGAACGCCCCGGCGGCGATCAGCGCGCCGAGCAGCTGCCCCGCCCAGCCGCCCAACATCGCAAGGGGCAACAGCAGCAGCGCGGCGTCGGTGTTCCCGGTGACCAGCAACTGCGGGACGTAGAGCCGGGCAAGCCACCCGGAGATCATTGGGAACAGGTAGAAGACGCCGAGCAGTGACAGCACCACCAGCGTGGTCTTGCGAGCCGCGAGGCCGTCGGGATTGGTGTAATAGCGACCCAGCACATGCGGCAGCCCCATGGTGCCCAGCATGAGCGCCAGCACGAGCGAGTACGTGGCCAGCAGCGGGCTGGGCACCGGACTGCTGGATGAACTGTGCAACGGTCGCAGCCAGGTGTCATTGTCCACTACGGCGCCGCTGATCACCGGAACCCGGCTACCCGCGTCGAAGTGCAGTGTGGTGCCCGTGGTGACGCGGTGCTCACCGCGCTGCCAGATCTCTGTTTTCGCGACCGGACTCCCGTCCGTGCTGATCTTCAGCGGCGTCGGCTCCGTGACCTGGAGCACGGCATCGCGGTCGAGGCGGACGTGGGTCGCCTCGGCGAAAGACTGCGGTGCCGAGGCACCCAGCGAATCCCGGAACCTCTTGTCCTCCCCGGCGTAGTGGATCAGCAACACGAAGACCGGCACGGCGAGCGCGGTCAGCTTGATCCAGTACTGGAAGGCCTGCACGACGGTGATCGAGCGCATCCACCCGGTGTAGATGTTGACCGTCACGATCACCATGACCACGGCCGCGCCGACCCACTGCGGATACTTCGAGTTCGAGACAGTGGCGACGGTGAGCCCGGCGCCCTGCAGCTGCGGCACCAGGTAAAGCCAGCCGATGATGATCACGAAGACGGTGCAGATCTTGCGCAGCCGAGCTGAACTCAACCGCTCCTCGGCGAAGTCGGGCAGCGTGTACGCACCGGATCGGCGCAGCGGCGCCGCCACGAACAGCAGCAATGCGAGGTAGCCTGCGGTGAACCCGATCGGGTACCACAACGCGTCCACCCCGCC
>JBOHFU010000327.1:0-4633 GCA_050699675.1 Pseudonocardiaceae bacterium | reverse complement strand
CCGTCCCACAGCGAGCGGGCGACATACGCCCGGGAGACCGCGGAACACTTCTGACCCTGGTACTCGAACGCCCCACGCACCAGCGCGGTCGTCACCACCGCCGGGTCGGCCGAAGGGTGCGCCACCACGAAGTCCTTGCCGCCAGTCTCCCCCACGATGCGCGGGTAGCTGCGGTAGCTGTCCAGGTGATCTGCGATGGTGCGCCAGAGCTTCTTGAAGGTCTTTGTGGACCCGGTGAAGTGCAGCCCGGCGAAGTCGGGATCGGCCAGGGCCACCTCGCTGACCACTTCTCCGTGCCCGGTGACCAGGTTGATCACCCCGGGCGGCAGCCCGGCGGCCTCCAGCAGCCGCATCGTGTAGTGCGCCGCGAGCTGCTGGGTACGGGTGGGCTTCCACACCACCGTGTTGCCCATCAGTGCGGGCGCGGTGGGCAGGTTGCCGGCGATCGCGGTGAAGTTGAACGGCGTGATCGCGACGACGAAGCCCTCCAACGGGCGGTACTCCATGCGGTTCCACTCACCGGGCGCCGAGTTCGGCTGCTCGGCCAGGACCCGCCGGGCGTAGTGCACGTTGAAACGCCAGAAGTCGATCAGCTCGCAGGCCGCGTCGATCTCGGCCTGCTGCACCGACTTCGACTGGCCGAGCATGGTGGCGGCGTTGAGCGTGTCGCGCCACGGGCCGGCCGCGAGGTCCGCGGCGCGCAGCAGAACCGCGGCGCGCTCGTCGAAAGGCAACTCGTGCCAGGCCGGCGCGGCCTGCATCGCGGCCTGGATGGCGGCGGCGACGTCGGCAGCGGTGGCCTGCGCACTTGTACCCAGTACGTGAGTGTGGCGGTGCGGGGCGACCACAGTGAAGGGCTCCCCGCCGGCCATCCGCGCCACCCCGCCGATGGTCATGGTCAGCTCAGCCTGCTGAGCGCCCAGCTCGGCGAGCGCGCGAGTCAGCGACTCACGCTCCGGAGCCCCCGGGGCATAGCCCCGGACCGGTTCATTGCGCGGGGCCGGCGTGGACGTGATCGCGTCCATAACGGCACGAGTCTACCCGTGAGTGGCGATGTGAGTCAGGACTCGCATCGCCACTCACGAGTCTCACAAGAGTTCGAGCAGAAAGGGGATCTCCTGGGTGGCGTACCAGGCCATCTCGTGGCCCTCCGCTTCGCCGAGGGTGAACTCGGCGTCCGGGTCACCAAGATCGGCGGCGTCCACCACTGCCGCCGCACTGCGCACTGCATCCTCCGCCTCAGCCACGTCGACGTGCACGGCGGCGACCGCCGAGCTCGGCACCGGCCCGGCAACCGTGACGACGGCGTCGTCGAGATCAGGGCGCAACCGCACCCCGTCGACGTCAGCGGCCACCACGACGCGGCGAGGCAGGACCGCCGAGTCACTGTCCAGCTCGGCGGCCAGCAGCCGCAGCGACGCCCGCGCCGCCTCGTTCATCGCCGCGTACTCCAGCTCCTCGGTGTCCCCGGCGGCGTAGGACTCACGAAGCGTCGGGGTGAGCGCGAAGGCGGTGCCCGAGACCGGGACCAACTCATCGGAGTCGACCAGCGCTCGCAGCATCGCGAGCGTGGCGGGAATGTAGACCCTCATTGTCCGGGCACCAACACCGATAAACGGTCGGCCATGCGGTGCATCCTGACACGCCGTGCGGCCGCATCCGAACCTGCCATCCTGGCTACGTGCCCCTGCCCGATGAGCCCCTGCCCGACGATCAGCCCCCGGCCCAGCAGACCGCCAGCCCGCGGGACGTCTTCATCACCGTCTACGGCCGCAAACCGGTGCTGGAGGCGCTCATCGACCCGGCCCTGACCATCGACAAGGTGATCGTCGCCGAGCATGCCCGCGGCGACACCATGCAGGAGATCCTCGACGCAGCGGCCGGCCGGCAGGTGCCGGTGCGGAGGGTGTCGGCGCACCGGGTGAAGGTGCTGGCCGGCAACGGCCGGCACGACCAGGGCGTGCTGGCCGACGTGGTGGCTCCCCGGATGCTGCCGCTGGACGGCGCGCTGAAGACACTGCGCAGCCCCGCTGCGGTTCTCGTGCTCGACGCGATCACCAATCCGGCCAACGTGGGCATGATCCTGCGCACCGCGACCGCGGCCGGACTCGACGGCGTGGTGCTGCCCCGCCGGGGGGTGCCCGCGATCGATCCGCTGGTGATCAAGGCATCGGCTGGAGTGGCCTTCCATGCCCCTGTGCTGCGGACGGCCACCGCGGAACGGGCCTGCGCCGCGCTGCGCGCCGCCGGGTTCGCGGTGCTTGGGCTGTCCGGGTCGGCACCGGGCGCCACCTCGCTGTTTCGCGATCCACCACCGCGCCGGGTGGCCTACGTGCTGGGCAACGAGACCTCGGGAGTCTCCCCGGCCGTCGCTGCGCAACTCACCGGCTGGGTCGGCATCCCGATGACCGGGGGTGTCGAGTCACTCAACGTCGCCAGCGCGGCTGCGGTGGTGTGCTTCGAGTGGGCCCGGCAGCGCGCCACGCCATAGCCGGTTGTCCACAGTGCCGGTTGTCCACAGGTTGCACCCAATATTTCGAAAACCAGGACAGCACCACCCCGGATCTCGCATACTCCCCTACACCGGATCGTTGCCCCTCCTCCGATCCGGTGCCCACGGTCCCAGCACCACCGCTGCGGACCGTCCCCACGGCGTCTTCGGCCCCGCCGTCGATCGACCGCGCGCACCCGCGTGGTCTGCAGCCGAGGAGGGTTCGTTGACCACCAGCATCGCCGAGCCACGTCCCCACCTATCGCACCGGCCGGTGCTGCGCCGGTTGGTGGACCTCCTGCCGCCCCCACCACCAGCCGCACCCCAGCCGGTGCCAGCCACACCCCAGCCGCCGACCGTGACCCTGCCAGCGGCGAACCCCGCAGCGTCGGTCCTGGCTGAACGGGTGCTTCGGGCCGTGGTGGAGATCCTTGGCGGTCGGCGGCCGGCGCGACAGCTGTCCGCGGTCCTGAGTCCTGACCTGCTGACCTACCTCGCCACGTTGAAGTCGGTGGCCGGCCATCTGCAGCCGCGGGTGCGCAAGGTGTTCGCCCGGCCGCAGGCTGACGGGGCATTGGAGGCGGTTGCGCTGGTGACGCTGAACACCGGAGTCCGCGCACTGGCCGCCCGCTTCGAGGAGCACGTCGACGATGGGGGCCGCCGATGGCGATGCACGGCGCTGCAGCTACGGCTCACCGCCGGCGACGTGGCCATCCGCCGAGATTCTCGCACTCGCCGGCGTTGACGTGCATCGAAACCGCGGACATGTCCTCCGCTGCCCAAAGCGACGCCGACCCTGCAAGATGGCAGCGACCCTGAGCCAGCCAGTGCGCGCCCGATCCAACGATCGGCGGTATCCTCTACGCCCGATGGCGCAATATCACCTGGGAACTGCGCTTCGACGACGCCGAGTGCGTCATGAACACATTCATCGTTGGCGGCCCGCAAGCCGCCAACACACAGTTCGGACGCGAAATAGAAGAGGCCAGCACGGCGCGGAAAACCGGTTGGTACACTGGCGCCGCCCGCGACTTCGATATTCACCCAGCGGGTTCAGCCAATACGGAGACGACGAGGAGTGACGGAGCATGACGCAGTGGTGCCGCGCAGATCGCACCGGTGGTTTGCGCACAGTTAGGCTACGCCCATGACACCTGTCACGCTTGATGTCGCCCTTGTCCTGCCCGAAAGCCTTCGCAGGCAAGCTATTGCGTGTAGCAAGTTTCTGTCCGAACAAATAGAAGCGGGAGGATCACCCTCACATTTCCAGCTCGGCAAGCCATTCTCGGGTGACGGAGTCGAAGATTGTGAGCCGCATGTTTCTCTGTTCATGCTCACCGTGGGCGAGGGGGAGGTAAACGAAGTCACACATGCCGTAGAACGGCTCGCAACGACGCTACCAGCCCTCGATGTGGAAGGCGCAGAGTACCGTCACAATCCGTATGGTGCTTTAGAGGTGTACTTCGCGAAATCTGCGGCGTGGAGAGCGCTTCAACGTGCCGTCATCACCTCGATCGAACCACTCCGGAGAGGACGTTTGCGCGATGTGGACCCGTCCGGAACCCGTATTCGCGACCTGGTGGGCAACGCTTCGCAAGACGATTCGAGACGACAACAACTACTGAGGTATGGCTACGACGAGGTCGCCGATGAGGCGAATGGCGGACACGATCGTTTCAGCCCGCACGTGACACTGGTATGGCCACGTGATCCAGATTTTCGGGTAGCCCTCAAGGGTCTCCCCAGTGCTCGCGTGTTCAGCGGTCAGCTGACCGAATTGGCGGTGTTCGGCATGAGCGCTTACGGTACCTGTACAAAGAACTATGGCACGTTCTCACTCGACACGACCTCACTCGAAAACAGGTATGTCACGAGTCACGGTCAGTGAATCAGGTCCAGAAGGGGGTTTCGGGCGCCAGCTGCCGGACTTCGGGTAGGTACGAGTCCAGCTCGCCGGCCTCGAACCGGCACATGTTGATCACGTGCCAGAAGTGGCCACCGACCTCCCCTTCGAGCTTGTAGCGACCGTCCGGCGCCAGCGCCGCCCACCCTTCGGGCAGCCCGAGCAGGGTCAGTCGCAACTCGGGCCGGTCGTCGGTGACCGACCACAGTCGGCTGGTCCCGTCGTCGCTGCCGGTCGCC
>JBOHFU010000326.1:0-4638 GCA_050699675.1 Pseudonocardiaceae bacterium | reverse complement strand
TCGGTCAAGGCCACGCCCCTAAACTGACGCGAAGGTGACGACGTGGTGGCCGGTGCTGCCTCAGCGCGCTGGAGTGCTACCAGATCTGCTTGCTCATACCGACGAACGGAGTAGCAGGCATGACCGAGGTCTTGCCCGCGGGGGGAGCCGCGCAGTACGCGTGGCTACTCGTCGCGCTGCCTGCCCTCGGCGCACTGGTGCTGCTGGTCGGCGGCCGCCGCACCAATGCCTGGGGGCACCTGCTGGGTTGCGCGACGGTGCTCACGTCCTTCGGCTATGGCATGGTGCTGTTCGTCGAGTGGCTCGCCCTGGGCGCCGAGGAGCGGACCCGGGAGCTGAACCTGGGCACCTGGTTCGCGGTCAACTCGCTACAGGTCGACTACGGACTGCGGCTGGACCCGCTGTCACTGACCTTCGTGCTGCTCATCACCGGTGTCGGCGGGCTGATCCACCTGTACTCGATCGGCTACATGAGCCACGATCCTGGGCGGCGCCGGTTCTTCGGGTACTTCAACCTGTTCATCGCGGCGATGCTCATCCTGGTGCTGGCGAACAACTTCGTCACGCTCTACCTCGGCTGGGAAGGCGTGGGCCTGGCCTCCTACCTGCTCATCGGCTGGTATCAGAACCGCCCGAGTGCCGCGACGGCGGCGAAGAAGGCCTTCCTGATGAACCGGGTCGGCGACGTCGGCCTGGCCCTGGCGATCTTCCTGATCTGGCGGTCGCTGGGCACCGTGCAGTTCTCCGAGGTGTTCGCCCGCGCCGGGGAGATCAGTGGGCCCACCCTGCTGGCGATCACCCTGCTGCTGCTGCTCGGGGCCTGCGGCAAGTCCGGCCAGTTCCCGCTGCAGGACTGGTTGCCCGACGCGATGGAGGGGCCGACCCCGGTCTCCGCCCTGATCCACGCCGCGACGATGGTGACCGCCGGTGTCTACCTCATCGCCCGGTGTAACCCGCTCTACAACCTCACCGAGACCGGGCGGTTGGCCGTCGTGGCGATCGGTGTGATCACCCTGCTGATCGGGGCGATCATCGGCTGTGCCTACGACGACATCAAGAAGGTGCTGGCCTACTCCACGGTCAGCCAGATCGGGTACATGATCCTGGCCGTCGGCCTGGGCCCCGCTGGTTACGCGCTGGGCATCCTGCACCTGCTCACCCACGGCTTCTTCAAGGCGGTGCTGTTCCTCGGTGCGGGCTCGGTGATGCACGCGATGCACGACGAGGTCGACATGCGCCGGATGGGCGGGCTCGCCCGGCACCTGCCGATCACCTTCGTCCTCTTCACCACGGGTTACCTGGCGCTGGTCGGGTTCCCGTTCCTGTCCGGGTTCTTCTCCAAGGACGCGATCATCGAGGCCGCGTTCGGCGCGGGTGGCGCCCAGGGCTGGGTCTTCGGCGGGGCCGCGATGCTGGCCGCGGGGATCACCGCCTTCTACATGACCCGGTTGATGCTCATGACGTTCTTCGGCGAGGAGCGCTGGCGCAACCTGCGCACTCCCGACGGCGAGAGCTACCACCCACACGAGTCGTCGGCGGTGATGTGGGTGCCGATGGTGCCGCTGGCGATCGGCTCGGTCGGCGTGGGCTACTTCCTGTACTCGGGTGAACGACTGGCGCACTGGCTGGAGCCGTCGCTGGGCGCTCTGCAGCACAGCACCGTCGCCCCGTTCCCGGTCGAACTCGTCCCGTGGCTCACCGTGCTGATCTCCGCGGCGGGTGCCCTGGTGGCCTGGCTGTTCGTCGGCCGGCAACGGGTTCCGGTGCGCCGGCCTGAGCGGGTCTCGCTGCCGGTGGCCGCGGCCCGGGCCAACCTCTACGCCACCGCGATCAATGAGGCCCTCATCGCCCGGCCCGGTACCTGGCTCACCCGGGCGCTGGTGTTCGTGGACAACAAGGGTGTCGACGGGGTGGTCAATGGCACCGCAGCGCTGCTCGGTGGCACGTCAGGCCGGCTGCGCAGGCTGCAGACCGGGTTCGTCCGCAGTTACGCGCTGGGCATGCTGGGAGGCTCGGTCGTGGTGATCGCCTTGTTGCTGGCGGTGAGCTACCAATGAGCGTGGTGCCAACCGGCGGAGGTCTGCTGCTGGCGATGCTGCTGCTGCCCCTGGTGGGCAGCGTGCTGGTCGCGCCGATGCGCTCCGCTCCGGTCGCGGCAAAGGCCACCGCGCTGGTGTTCGCGCTGGGCGAGCTGGTGCTGGCGGCCCTGGCCTGGTCGGCCTACGTTCCAGGAGGCCAGCGGCTGCAGCTGCTGCTGTCCACCGAGTGGATCCCGGCCTTCGGGGCTCGCTTCGCGCTCGGCGTCGACGGCATCGCGCTGGTGATGATCGCGCTGCTCGCCGTGCTGGTGCCGATCGTGATGGGGTCGTCCTGGGAAGAGAAGCTGCCCGAGGGCCGTTCCGCGGCGGGCTTCTACGCCCTGTTACTGGCCACCCAGTCGATGATGATCGGGGTCTTCGCCGCCACCGACGTGTTCCTGTTCTACCTGTTCTTCGAGGTCATGCTGGTGCCGATGTACTTCCTGATCGGTCGCTTCGGCGGGCCGCGACGGCAGTACGCGGCGGTGAAGTTCTTCCTGTACTCGCTGCTGGGTGGGCTGGTCATGCTGGCCAGCGTGATCGGCGTGTTCGTGGTGAGCTCGCAGCGGCTGGGCCAGGGCACCTTCGACTGGGCCACCCTGGTGGGCATCGCCGGGAGCATCCCGCAGAGCACCCAGATCTGGCTGTTCCTCGGGTTCTTCGTCGCGTTCGCGATCAAGGCGCCGCTGGTGCCGCTGCACACCTGGCTTCCCGACGCCGGTGCCGAGGCCCCGATCGGCGTCGGTGTGCTGCTGGTCGGGGTGATGGACAAGGTCGCCATTTACGGCTTCCTGCGCTACTGCCTGCCGCTTTTCCCCGATGCGTCGCGCGTGCTGGCCCCGCTGGTGCTGGTGCTCGCTGTCGCCGGGATCATCTACGCCGCGCTGCTCGCCGTCGGCCAGTCCGACCTGAAAAGGTTCGTCGCCTACACCTCGGTGGCGCACTTCGGCTTCATCGGATTGGGCGTCTTCGCCTTCTCCACCCAGGCTCAGGCCGGTGCGGTGCTCTACATGGTCAACCACGGCATCTCCACCGGCATGCTGTTCATCGTGGTCGGCATGCTGATCGCCCGCGGTGGCTCACGGCTGATCAGCGACTACGGCGGGGTGGCTGCGCTGGCACCGGTGCTGGCCGGGATGATGCTGGTCGCCGGGTTGTCCTCGCTGGCGCTGCCCGGCACCAACTCGTTCGTCTCGGAGTTCATGGTGCTCGTCGGCTCCTACCCGCGCCAGCCGGTGTTCACGATCATAGCCACCGCGGGGATCATCCTGGCCGCGCTGTATGTGTTGTGGGTCTATCAACGGGTCATGCAGGGCCCCGTGCGGGGCGCGGCCGTGGTCGGGGCGCTGGATGGGCCGGGGACCGCGACGGCGCCGGAAGCTGCCGCGCAGCGGCAGCGTGCCCGGTTCCCCGATCTGTCGATCCGGGAGGTCGTTGTGCTGGCGCCGCTGGTGGCGCTCATCCTGCTGCTCGGGTTCTACCCGCAGCCGGTGCTGGATGTGATCAACCCTTCGGTCGGGGCCACGCTGACCGAGGTCGGCCTGACCGACCCGGTCGTCGAGCAGGGAGGCAACTGAGGTGCTCGGCGGCGGGTTACTCGGGGGGTTTCTGGCGCAGGTCCCGCTGCTGCAAGCGCCTGCGGTGGACTACGGGGCGATCGCCCCGGTGCTGGTGGTGCTCGGGGCGGCGTGTATCTCCGTGCTGGTAGAGGCGTTCGTGCCACGCTCGGCGCGGTGGTCGGCCCAGGTCGGGCTGTCGCTGCTGACGCTGGGGACGGCCGGTGCCGCGCTGGGTGTGCACCTCCACTCGTTCTCCCGAGACGGCACCAGCGACGTCGTGACGCTGGCCGGGACAGTTGCCGTCGACGGCCCCGCGCTGTTCCTGTGGGGCACACTGCTCGCGCTGAGTCTGGGAGCGGTGCTGCTCATCGCGGATCGATCGGTGGAGCCGGGGGGCGCGTTCACCGCCGACGCCGCGGTGCGTCCGGGCACCGCACGGGATCGCGCGCAGGCTGGCACCTCGACGGGCACCGTGACCAGCACCACGATGCAGACCGAGGTCTTCCCGCTGTTCCTGTTCTCGCTGGGCGGGATGATGGTCTTCACCGCGGCCAACGACCTGCTCACCATGTTCATCGCGCTTGAGGTGCTCAGCCTGCCGCTGTACCTGATGTGCGGGCTGGCCCGGCGACGCCGGCTGCTGTCCCAGGAGGCGGCGGTCAAGTACTTCCTCCTCGGAGCGTTCTCCTCGGCCTTTTTCCTATACGGTGTGGCATTGCTGTACGGCTACGCGGGCTCGGTCACGTTGTCCGCGATCGCCGAGGCGTCCGTAGGCACCGACCGGCCGGACACCCTGCTGCTCGGCGGGCTCGCCCTGCTGGTGATCGGGCTGCTGTTCAAGGGCTCGGTCGGGCCGTTCCATACCTGGACCCCGGACGTCTACCAGGGCGCGCCGACGCCGGTGACGGCCTTCATGGCGGCCTGCACCAAGGTCGCTGCCTTCGGTGCCATCCTGCGGGTGCTGACGGTGGGTTTCGAGGGCACCCGCTGGGAGTGGCGCG
>JBOHFU010000325.1:0-4649 GCA_050699675.1 Pseudonocardiaceae bacterium | reverse complement strand
AGGGTCAGCGGCAACGGGAGTTGCCAGTTTGGGTACTCGGTGACGGTGCCGGGGAGGTTGGGCTGGCGTACCTCGCCCACCACGTCGTAGGGGGAGGCCAGCAGCAGCCGGCAGGGCGTGCGGGCCAGTAACGCGTGCATCGCCACCACGAGATCGTCCTCGGTCTGTTCGCCCAGCAGGCTTTCGCAGCCAAGCAGGCCCTCGGCGCGCAGCAGGCCGACGAGCTCAGCGCGCTGCGCCCGCGCCCGGGCCCACTCCGCGGCTTCGTCGTCCAGCAACCCCAGCCCGGCGCGCACCCGCACGTGCTCCCCGCGCAGGAAACCGACCGCGGTGGGCAAGTCGTGGGTGGAGATACTGGCCGCGGCGTGCTGCGGCCAGCGTTGCGCAGCCAGCAGCGGCTCGCCGGGGACCTGCTTATCGCGGGCGAACCACAGCACCGCGCAACCCAGCATCCGCTGCGCCGCCAGCGCCTCGGTGACCTCGGGTTCCACCGTGCCGAGGTCTTCACCCACCACCACCGCGCCGGCCCGGTGCGCTTCCAGCGCCAGCGCGGCGAGCATCACCTCGGCGTCGTAGTGCACGTAGGTGCCTTGGTCCGGGGACGCCCCCGGCGGCACCCACCACAACCGCCACAGGCCGGCCACGTGGTCGATGCGCAGCCCATCGGCATGCGCCAGCACGGCGCGCAGCATGTCTCGGTACGCGGCGTACCCGGTGGCCGCCAGCCGGTCCGGGCGCCACGGCGGCAGCCCCCAGTCCTGTCCCTGCTGGCTGAAGTCATCCGGCGGGGCACCGATGGTCACCCCGGTGGCGAGGACCTCCTGCAACGCCCAGGCGTCGGCGCCGTCGGGGTCCACCCCGACGGCGAGGTCGTGTACCAACCCGATGGCCATCGGTCGGGCGGCGTCCCGCGCGGCGGCAAGCTGCTCGTCGCACTGCTGCTGCACCCAGGCGTGCAACGCCACCCGCTGCGGGTCAGCGCTCGCCGTCGCCGGGTGCCGCAGCTCGATGGGCCAGCGCGACCAGCGTGGCCCGTGCCGCTCGGCGAGCGCGCAGAACGTCGCGAAGTCACGCAACCCCTCCGGCAGCACCGGGCGCGGGGCGCCGTCGGCCCGCCAGAGCAGCTCCAGCGCCGCCCGTTTGGCATGCCAGACGGCGTCGCGGTCGATCCGCTCGCCTCCCGATCCGACCCGCAAGGCGTCCACCTGCGCCCGTAACGCCGGATCTGCCCGGCGGTAGGCACCGATGTCGGTGATGCTGAGGTAAAGCGGGTTGATGAAGCGGCGGCTGGACGGGTAGTAGGGCGAGGGCTGGATCGGGGTGGTCGGGGTCACCGCGTGCAGCGGGTTGACCAGCACCGCGCCGCCACCCGCGGTGGCCGTCCAGGCGACGAACTCGCGCAGGTCAGCGAAGTCCCCGAGACCCCACGACCTCGCCGAATGCAGGGCGTAGAGCTGCAGCATCCAACCCCAGGTGCGCGGCGGCTCGGCCAGTCTTGGGGGGACCACCAGCACGGTGGTGTGCCGGTTGCCGCTGGTCAGCGAGTACCAGCCGGGCGCTAGACCAGCGGGGAGCGCCCCGTTGACCGGCGTTTCCGTGCCGTGCTCGTCTGTCAGCATGCCGGCATCGGGAATCGTGCGGCGCTGCCCCTGGCGCAGCACCACAGTGCCCGGCAACCCGGGTTTGCGGGCCGCAGCCAGCGCGTCCCGGGCTTGCGCCGGGGTGTCGGCGCTGACGCCGAGCAGTGCGAGCACCCGGCGCACCACATCCTGGTCGACATCGACCCGCCGGCGCTGCCCGTCCCGGTACCAGGTGGCGACGCCGTATGCAGCGGCAAGCTCTTCGAGCGCAGTGTCCATGCCGCCATCCTGACCGGCCGTGGCGAGCGGCGCGCTGCGCGATGGCCCAGACCTCGCTACGGTGAGAAAGCATGTTAGCCATTACCGAGACAGCAGCAACGGCCATCACGACACTGATCTCCGACAGCCAGATGCCCGAGGGGGCGGGGCTACGGATCGTACAGCCGGAAGGGTCCGAAACGCTCCAACTCTCGGTCGCTCCGGCTCCGGCTGAGCAAGACACCGTGCTCGAAAGTGCGGGCGTCAGCGTGTTCCTTGAGCCCACCGCGGCGCAGGTGCTGGATGACAAGGTCCTGGACGTCAAGCTCGACGAGGATCAGTACCGTTTCGCCATCGCCCAGCAGTAGCTGACTGAGCCCATCCAGCGGGCTCAGCGGGTATACATCGAGTCGAATTACCCCGCTGAGCCCGCTGAATGCGGTGGCGTCCATTGATCACGGAACGTGTCCGTGAGCGACCCTCCGATGGCGTAACCGCGTTGATGTTGCGCTCCGTATCCTGGCCATACGGCTTCAATCACCGAGAGGGTGAGCTGTTGGGCCAGGTGATCCACCCTTGCGAGCCCGGCCTGACGGTGGCCGGGCTCGCTCAGACTTGGGCTGAGGTGGCGAGCCGCACCACGTACTTGCCGATGTCCGGGGAAGAGGTCGAGCAGCTCCTGGCGCGGTTGATCAACCGGCTGGTGGCGGCGGTGGCTGACGTACCGGTCGATGAGCAGGCTGCGATCGAGGTGGCGGCTGAGCTGGTCGCGCACCATCTCACCGGGCCGCGCAGCATCGGCCACAGCGTCGAAGTCCTCAGCGACGGCCTGCCGCGGCTGGCGGAGCTGCAGCACGTCGACCGGCGTGACGCCGCCGTCCAGCGGGCGCTGGGGGCGTTGGCCAGCGGGTACGCCGGGGCGCTTCGGCAGCGCACCCTCGACGAGCAAGACCGCATCACGCAGGCTGTGCTGCAGGCGAAGCTGGATGCGGAGCGTGAACTACAGGTCAGCGAGGCCCGGTTCCGGCAGGTCTTCTCCGAGGCGGCGGTGGGAATCGCGATCAGCGACCTCGACGGCACGCTGGTCGCCGCCAACCGCGAGTTCGCCGGCATGGTCGGCCGTGCCCCGGAAGACCTGATCGGCGCCGCGTTGCCGGAACTGTTGCACACCAAGGACGATCCGACGCTGGGTGCCGCCTACCACAAGTTCGCCAGCGGTGAGCTGCCCCACTTCCGGCACCGGGGCCGGCTGACCGCCGCCAGCGGCGACGTCGCCTTGACCTTACTTGCGGGCTCGCTGCTGCGCGACCCCGACGGGGTGCCGACTCACCACCTCATCGTCGCGGACGACGTCACCGAGCTGCAGCTGCTGCAACAGGAACTATCCGGGCAGGCGCTGCACGACAGACTGACCGGGCTGCCCAACGAGCATTACTTCATGTCCCACCTGCATGACGTGCTCGAGGGCGCCGACCCGTCGGTTCAGGTCACGGTGTGCCGGGTGAACCTGGACAACTTCTCGGTGATCAACGACGGGATCGGCCGGACAGCCGGCGAACTGCTGCTGCGCTCGGTCGCGGGGCGGCTACAGGACCTCGTGACCGGCGAGCGGGCGATGGTGGCGCGGATGGGCGCAGACGATTTCGCGATCCTGATCGAGGACGGCATGGACCACCGTGACCTCAGCACGTTCGCAGCGACCATCAATGTCCGGCTCTGCGAGCCGGTTTACCTCGACGACCAGCAGGGGATCTCGGTCTCGGCCGGGGTCGGGGTGGTGAGCCGGTCCGCCCGTGGGATCTCGGCGGGCGAGCTGATCCGCGCTGCGGACGCCACCTTGCGCCGGGCCAAGCACACCGGTCGCGGACAGTGGGATCTCTACGACCCGGAATATGATGCCGGGCAGCGAGCGCGCTCCCAGCTGGCCGCCGAGATCCCCGGGGCCTGGGAATGCGGTGAGATCGACGTGCAGTATCAGCCGGTGTGCCGGCTGGACAGTGGGCAGATCGTCGCACTGCAGGCGTTGCTGCGCTGGGACCGCGCCGACGGGACCGTGCTGGGCCATTCCGAATGCCTCGCGCTGGCCGAGCGGACCGGGCTGGTGGTCTCGATCGGGGGCTGGATCGTGGAGAAGGCATGTAGCGCGCAGATCCAGGTGCTACACAGCCGGGCGGGCCGAGCGCCGCTGATGCGGGTCGACCTCACCGCACAGCTGAGCCAGGATCCCGATCTCGTCGGGGTGGTGCGCGGCGCCTTGTCGGCCACCGGCCTGGGAGCCGAGCAACTCCGGGTAGGGGTGCCGTTGATGGCTCTGGCACGCGGCCGCGGCGACGTGGTGGACAACGTTGGCGTGCTTGCTGACCTGGGCGTGGAGGTGGTGCTGCTCGGCGCCGCGGCCGATCCTGGATACCTGGCCTGTCTCGAGGACCTCCCGGTGGGGGCGGTGGAGATCGCTACCGAGATCGTCTCCCGGATTGCCCAGCGACCCGGAGACGACTCAGTGGTCGCCCGTGCGGTCCGCGATTCCATCCCGCTGGTGCACAGCGCCGGCGCCACGGTGATCGTCCCCGGGGTGGACACCCCGGAGCAGGCGCAGTGGTGGCGTGACGCCGGGGCGGATACCGCGTGGGGCGTCCACTTCGGCCCGCCCGTACCGGACGTCGAACTTCCAACGCTCCTGGCCGACCTCTGATCCACCCCTGCGCTGCCACCTGGATGCTCATCGCACGCCAGGCAAGCGACACTGGTGCGGTGGAGGATCCGGTACGGCTGCGGGTCGCGTTTCCGTGTCAGCACGAGGGCTGCCAGCGC
>JBOHFU010000324.1:0-4656 GCA_050699675.1 Pseudonocardiaceae bacterium | reverse complement strand
GAAGTTGCCCAGTGGCGACGGTGCCGAAACCATGCCGCTCAAGCACCCGAACCACCCCGGAAGGGCGGCCCTGCTCGGCCCAGCGGCGCAGTGCGTCACCGGCTTGCCGGCGGCGACGGGGTTCCTCGGCGTTCACGGTGTCCATACCCACCATAGTTCCAGACAGCGGCTCAGCAGCCGGTCAGTCGAGCCGCCAGGTAGGACCCGACCTGGTCCAACGCGACCCGCTCCTGGGTCATCGTGTCCCGCTCGCGCACCGTCGCCGCGTGATCGGTGAGCGAGTCGAAGTCCACCGTCACGCAGAACGGTGTACCGATCTCATCCTGGCGCCGGTACCGGCGGCCGATCGCGCCTGCATCGTCGAAATCGACATTCCAACTCCGTCGCAGCACAGCCGCCAGGTCCCGGGCTTTGGGTGTGAGGTCGGCATTGCGCGACAGCGGCAACACCGCAGCCTTCACGGGGGCGAGCCTGCGGTCCAGCCGGAGCACGACCCGCCGGTCCACCCCGCCCTTGGCATTGGGCGCCTCGTCCTCCGCGTAGGCCTCCAGTAGGAAGGTCATCATCGAGCGAGCCACACCGGCCGCTGGCTCGATCACGTAGGGCCGGTAGCGGGAGTCGGTGGCCTGGTCGTAGTAGGACAGGTCCACTCCGGAGTGGTTGGAATGCGTGGTGAGGTCGAAGTCGGTGCGGTTGGCGATGCCCTCCAGCTCGCCCCACACCTGACCGGAGGAGAAGCCGAACCGGTACTCCACGTCCACCGTCCGCTTGGAGTAGTGCGAGAGCTTCTCTTTGGGATGCTCGTAGTGCCGCAGGTTGTCCCGGTTGATACCCAGGTCGACGTACCAGTCGGTGCGGGTGTCGATCCAGTACTGGTGCCACTGTTCGTCGGTGCCCGGCTCGACGAAGAACTCCATCTCCATCTGTTCGAACTCGCGGGTGCGGAAGATGAAGTTGCCCGGGGTGATCTCGTTGCGGAAGCTCTTGCCGATCTGGCCGATACCGAAGGGCGGCTTCTTGCGGGCGGACATCATCACATTCTGGAAGTTGACGAAGATGCCCTGCGCGGTCTCCGGACGCAGGTAGTGCAGCCCCTCCTCGGTCTCCACCGGACCAAGGTGCGTCTTGAGCATCATGTTGAACTCGCGGGGCTGGGTGTAGTCACCGCGGGTGCCACAGTTCGGGCACGGGACGTCTGACAGGTCGCCCTCCAGGACGTCCTTGCCGGTGCGTTCGGCGTAGTCCTCGGCGAGCTGGTCGGCGCGATACCGCTTGTGGCACTGCTGGCACTCGACCAGCGGATCGTGAAAGGCCTGCACGTGACCCGAGGCGACCCACACCTGCCGGGGCAGGATCACTGACGAGTCCAGACCGACAACGTCTTCCCGGCCGGTGACCGTCGCGCGCCACCACTGGCGCTTGACGTTCTCCTTGAGCTCCACACCCAGCGGGCCGTAATCCCAGGCCGAGCGGGTCCCGCCGTAGATCTCCCCGCTCGGGAACACGAAGCCACGGCGCTTGCACAGGCTGACGACGGTCTCGATGCGATCCACGGACACTGAAGAGCTCCTGGTGATAGGTCAGTGGGGTCAGTGGTAAGTGCGGCCACATTAGCGAGCGCCGGACCCGAACCCGCGCTCGGCGTCGGGCGCAAGCAGGCTGCCGTGGTCGGTCACCGCACCATGCTGGGCGGCGGCCAGCACCTCGTAGCTTCCGGGCTCACCGGTCAGTGCCTCCGACAGTAGCGGCACCACGTGCTCGCGGACGTCGAACGGGGACAGCGCGCGCCGGTAGGCAACCACCGATGCGAACTGCACGACCAGCACCCATCGCGTGATGTCGTCCGGGGAGCGGCCTAGCTGACCTCCCAGGCAACCCTGCTGCGCGGTGAGCAGACCCAGCGCCCGGCGCGCCCGGATCAGGAAATCCTCGGCGCTGGCAGCGTCGACGATGAAGCGGCAGATCAGGATCACGGGGCGTCCTCAGGAAGCGGTGGCAGGATGACGGTAGCGACTGGCGAACGCCCCGGCGTGGGCTGCTGACGATCGCAACACATCACGCCGCGACGGTGAATGTCAGGGCGCCTACGATGGACCCCCGATCGAGGGAGGAAGAAGGCATGGCCAGCGTGACCGCAGAAACAGTGTCGGACCCGGCCGTCGCCGACGAACATTCGCCCGGCCGGCCGCCCCCCGCTCCGGCGGCGATCCGCCCGCGGGAGACCCTGGTGGCGGCCGGCGAGCTGCTTCGGGCGCTCGCGGCGCCGGTGCGGATCGCCATCGTGCTGCAGCTTCGCGACAGCGAGCGCTGCGTCCACGAGCTGGTCGACGCGTTGGGCGTCACCCAGCCGTTGATCAGCCAGCACCTGCGGGTGCTCAAGTCCGCGGGAGTGGTGCACGGTGAACGGCACGGTCGGGAGGTCGTGTACCGGCTGGTCGACGAGCACCTGTCGCACATCGTGGTGGATGCGGTGACGCACGTGGAGGAGTGGTGAGTGCTCCTCGCCCGGCCGCACCGGTGCATGGGCTGCGTTCCACCCGGCAGCGGACCGCGGTGGCCAGGCTGCTCGACGACACCGACGACTTCCGGTCCGCCCAGGAGATCCACGAGAAGCTGCGACGCAACGGCGAGGGCATCGGCTTGACCACTGTGTACCGCACACTGCAGACGCTGGCCGACGCCGGCGAGATCGACATGCTGCGCACCTCCACCGGCGAGGCCGTCTACCGGCGCTGCTCAGCGCACCACCATCACCACCTGGTGTGCCGGGACTGTGGCCACACCGTGGAGGTCGAGGGCCCCACAGTAGAGCTGTGGGCCGAAAAGGTCGCCGACGAGCACAACTTCACCAACATCGACCACACCGTAGAAATCTCCGGCACCTGCCCAAACTGCACCTCCTGACCGCGAGTCGGCGGTCAGAACTCGTAGGGTTCGGTGGGGGCGGGGACTGGGCGTAGGTCTGAGACGGTCAGGGTGGGGGTGTAGCGGGTATTCGGCTTCGCTGATCCGGGGACCAGCTGACCGCGCACCTCGAACCAGCCGTCCTGCGGCAGGGACGCCAGCCCGCTGCGGCCCTCGAGGCGGACCTTCAGCGGCCTCGCGTCCGCTGCACAGCAGGCGATCACCAGCCGGCCGAGGTAGGTGTCGCCACGGTCGCCGTGCACCACGAAACCGAGCAGCCGTACCTGTCGACCGTTGAGGGTGCCCGCGTCGTCCCACACCGCCCGGGTAACGAAATCACTCATTCGCAGTGCGGGAGCCGGGCCGGCAGGCAGCGGCGGGAAGTCGACGGAGGCCCGCGGCGGGGCGACCGACGCTGACCGCGTCACGGTGTCCGCGCCGAGCGCCGGCGGGGCAACCAGGAAGATCGCCAGCACCGGAAGCAGCAGCAGCCAGGGACTGCGCCCGGCGTGATCGGGGTGATCGTCATGGTCGGCGGGCGTCTGGGCGGCGCGCACATCCCGCACGATGGAGATCAGGCCGAGCGCGAGGATCACCACCCCCGCCGCCACCAGGAACGGAAGCAGCGAGGGCTTGACATAGCGCAGGTAGCTGCCATTCCATGCAATCTTGCACAGCGCGCCGCCGAGCAGCACCAGCAGGACGTTCTGGGTCTCCCGCCTCACCGCACACCCCCGAGCACCAGCACTCCGGCAAGCACCGCGCAGCCGATCGCCACCACGAACGTCACCGGAGCGAAGCGGCTGGCGAATCCGCCGCCGAACGCCCCCGTCTGCAGCGCCGCTAGCTTGACGTCCACCGCCGGCCCCACCACAAGGAACACCAGCCGGGGCAGCAGCGGCAACGCCGACAGCGACGCGGCGACGAACGCGTCGGCCTCGCTGCACAGCGCCAACACCACCGCGAGCAGTGCCATCACCAGGATCCCGAGCAGTATCTGACCGGCCAGCGAGGCGATCCAGGACGGTGGCACCAGGACGTTCAGCGCGGCTGCGGTGAGCGCGCCGAGCACCAGGAACCCACCCGAGGAGACCAGGTCATGCCGGGCCGTCTCGGTGAACACCGCAAAGGCGCTGCGAGCCGGATCCCGCTGGGGACGGCACATCGCCCGCTGCGCGATCCACTCCGGACGCCCGAAGCGCGCCCATAGCCACCCCATCACCAGTGCGGTGGCCATCGAGCCAAGGAACCGGGCCAGCACCATCCGGGGCTCACCCGGAAAGGCGACCGCGGTGGCCACCAGCACCACCGGGTTCACCGCGGGCGCGGCGAGCATGAACGTCAGCGCCGCCGCGGGTGGCACGCCCTGCTGCATGAGACGCCGGGACACCGGTACTGACGCACATTCGCACCCCGGCAACACCATCCCGGCCGCCCCAGCGACGGGCACCGCGGCCGCGGTCCTTCGCGGCAGCACTCGACGCAAAGCCGCCGGCGGCACGAACGCCGCGATCAGCCCACTGAGCAGCACCCCCAGCACCAGAAACGGCATCGCCTGCACGCAGACCGCCACGAACACCGTGGCGCCGGTGCGCACCGCGGGTATATCGAGCAGCTGGATCAGCGGTCCCTGGGCCAGCAGCGCCAGCAGCAGGATCGCGCAGAGCACCTCCAATGAGGTGATCCGGCGCCACGACGGCGGGGTACGAGTGCGTGGGGTGGCGGGCGCCGTGGCCACTAGCCGGCCAGCAG
>JBOHFU010000323.1:0-4662 GCA_050699675.1 Pseudonocardiaceae bacterium | reverse complement strand
GCCATCGCCTCGCCCAGCCGGCGGAAGGTCGCCGCGTCGGAGGCCGTCAAACCGGGGCCGGTGTCGTCGGTGGTGAAACCGTAGGGCCAGAGCACCAGCTCGGAGTAGGTGTGGAAGTCGATATGCGCGGTGATCTGTTGCACGCCGCCGATCACCCGGCTGTCCACCCAGTCCCGGAGCTGCGCGATTTCCGGCGCGGAGAACGGGGCCGTGCCGTGGTAGGTGTCGTTGGCGGGGTCGGTGCTCGAGCCACCGCAGCAGCCCCACTGGGTGCCCCAGTTCCGGTTGAGGTCGGTGCCGGTCTCGGTGTTCTCCGCAGTCGGCTGGCGGTTCTTGCGCCACAGTGCAAAAAGACCGGTGGAGATGTCGTATTCGGCGCCGTCCGGGTTGGCCATCGGCATCACCCAGATCTCCCGGGACTTCACCAGCTGGGTGATGGTCGGGTCGGTCCCGACACCCTGAGCCAGCCGCCGCACGATGTGCAGGCACATCTCGACGGTGAGGTGCTCACGGGCGTGCTGCGCGCAGCTGAACAACACCTCGGGCTTGCGCTGGTCAGCTCGCACCGCGTCGCTGATCTTCACTAGCGGGAGCGGGCGACCCTCGACCGACCGGCCGTAGCTGGATACCGCAACCTGATCGGGGCGTGCGGCGGCTATCGAGTTCAGCTCGGCGGTGAGTTTGTCATAGGTGTGGTAGCCCCCGTACCCGATCGGGAACGCACCGGGCGCCACCACCCCCGGCACCGGTACCAGCGCCGGGAGTGGGAGCAGCCGTAGCCCGCCGGCCCGCAATCGCTCGGCCTGCGCGGGCGAAGCGCGGACCTCCAGGTAGTCACGCCCGCCGCCGAGCACATCCACGCCCTGGCGCAACACCGCAGTGCGCGCAGCTGAGCTGTCCATCCCCTGCACCCGGTAGGCCGATACCGGTTCGGGCGGGGGCGGCGGTGCTGCGGTCGCGGAGAGCGGGACGGCCAGTGCGAGCAGCCCCAGTACAGCGATCACAGCAACACGACGTACCGGCATTTCGCGGAGCGTATAAGCGGAACCCCTTACCCTGGGAGGCAGCACCCAGCTTGAGAGGATTCGCATGCTTACCCGCACCGACCTGCGCGGTCGCCTGCCTGCCCCGGCCGCCCTGCGCGACCTGCTGCCGCGGGCCGAGGTGGACGTCGATGCGGTGGCGCATCAGGTGGCACCGGTCATCGAGGCGGTCCGCGAGCGGGGTGTGGCGGCGGCGCTGGAATTCACCGAACACTTCGACGGGGTCCGGCCGGCCGGAGTCCGGGTACCGGCCGACGCGCTGCGCGCCGAGCTGGAGCAGCTGGACCCGGCGGTGCGCGCCGCCCTGGAGGAGTCCATTACCCGGGTCCGCCAGGTGCACGCCGACCAGCGACGCACCGAGACCATCACCCAGGTGGTGCCCGGCGGCACCGTCACGCAGCGGTGGGTGCCGGTGGAACGGGTCGGGCTTTATGCGCCCGGCGGGCTGGCGGTCTACCCGTCCACCGTCGTGATGAACGTGGTGCCCGCCCAGGTTGCCGGGGTCGCGTCGCTGGTGGTGTGCTCGCCGCCGCAGGCCGCCCACGGTGGCCGGCCGCACCCCACCGTGCTCGCCGCAGCTGCCCTGCTCGGAGTCGACGAGGTGTGGGCGGTCGGCGGAGCGCAGGCCGTCGCGCTGCTCGCTTACGGTGGTACGGACACCGACGGTGCGCCGCTGGACCCGGTGGACCTGGTCACCGGCCCCGGCAACATCTACGTCACCGCGGCCAAGCGCGCCCTGCGCGGCATGATCGGCATCGACGCCGAGGCCGGTCCCACCGAGATCGCCATCCTGGCCGACGGCACCGCCGACCCGGTGCACGTCGCCGCTGACCTGATATCCCAGGCCGAGCATGACACCCTGGCGGCCAGTGTGCTGGTCACCGACTCGGTCGCGCTGGCCGACGCCGTGGACGCCGAGCTGCACCGGCAGGTGACGGCCACCAAGCACACCGTGCGGATACGCACCGCACTGACCAGCCGGCAGTCCGGCTGCGTCCTGGTGTCCGATGTGGACGCCGGGCTGACGGTGGTGGACACCTACGCGGCCGAGCACCTGGAGATCCAGACCGCCGACGCGGCCGTGGTGGCCCGCCGGGTGCGCAACGCCGGGGCGATCTTCGTCGGCCCCTACGCGCCGGTCTCGCTGGGCGACTACTGCGCCGGTTCCAATCACGTGCTGCCCACTGGGGGCTGCGCCCGGCACTCCTCGGGTCTGTCGGTGCAGACCTTCCTGCGCGGCGTCCAGCTCATCGAATACGACGAGGATGCGCTGGTGAAGGTCGCCGACCACGTCGTCGCACTGTCCGAGGCCGAGGACCTGCCCGCGCACGGTCAGGCGATCACCGCCCGGTTCCGCGGGACCTCGCAGTGACGGCGGTGGCCCCGCGGAACATGGCAGCGATCGGCTGCGACGTGACGCTGGCAGACCTGCCGCTGCGCGATGACCTGCGGGGCCGCGCTCCTTATGGTGCACCGCAACTCGACGTCGCGGTGCGGCTGAACACCAACGAGAACCCCTACCCGCCGCCCCCCGCGCTGGTCGCCGACATCGCCGCCGCGGTGCAGCAGGCCGCTCGTGACCTGCACCGCTACCCCGACCGGGACGCCGTCGCGTTGCGCACCGACCTGGCCGGCTACCTCGCCGGGCGCACCGGGGTGCCGCTGACCATGGCGAACATGTGGGCCGCCAACGGGTCCAACGAGATCATCCAGCAGCTGCTGCAGGCCTTCGGTGGGCCCGGCCGCAGCGCACTGGGCTTCACCCCGTCCTACTCGATGCACCCGATCATCTCCGCTGGCACCCGCACGCAGTGGATCCCGGCGCCCCGCCGGGCGGATTTCTCCCTGGACCCCGCAGCAGCGGTGACCGCCATCGAGGAGCACCGGCCCGACGTACTGTTCGTCACCAGCCCCAACAACCCCACCGGGCAGTCGATCCCACCGACCGACCTGGCGGCGGTGCTGGCCGCCGCACCGGGCATCGTTGTGGTGGACGAGGCCTACGGCGAGTTCAGCAACGAACGCAGCGCCGTCGGGCTGCTCGGGCAATTCCCGGATCGGCTGGTGGTCTGCCGGACGATGAGCAAGGCGTTCGCCTTCGCCGGCGGGCGGCTGGGTTACCTCGCCGCCGCGCCCGCGGTGGTGGAGGCGCTGCTGCTGGTGCGGCTGCCCTACCACCTCTCGACGCTGACCCAGGCGGCTGCCCGGGCTGCGCTGCGCCACGGATCGGCGACCCTGGCGTCCGTGGCGGTGTTGGTGCAAGAGCGGACGCGCGTGATCGCAGCGTTGCGCGATCTGGGCGCCCAGGTGGTGCCGTCGGACGCCAACTTCGTCCTGTTCGGACGGTTCGCCGATGCGCCTGGCGCGTGGCGGCGCTACCTGGAACACGGTGTGCTGATCCGGGACGTGGGGATCGCGGGTCACCTGCGGGTCACCGTGGGCACCCCCGCGGAGAACGATGCGTTCCTGGCCGCGAGCGCGGCTGTTATTGCCTTGGAGGCACCATGAGCCGCACGGCCAGGATCGAGCGGGTGACCAAGGAGTCCTCGGTGCTCGTCGAGCTCGACCTCGACGGTACCGGGACCACCGAGGTGAGTACCGGCGTTGCGTTCTTCGACCACATGCTCACCTCGCTGGGCAAGCACGCGGCGTTCGACCTGGTCGTGCGCGCCACCGGCGATATTGACATCGACGCCCACCACACCGTCGAGGACGTCGCCATCGTGCTGGGGCAGGCAGTGCACGAGGCGCTGGGGGACAAAACCGGCATCCGGCGATTCGGGGACGGCTGGGTGCCGATGGACGAGACCCTGGTGCACGCGGCGGTGGATGTCTCCGGGCGGCCGTACTGCGTGCACACCGGCGAGCCCGACGCGATGGCCGGTTTCGTGGTGGGGGGCAACTACCCCACGGTGCTCAACCGGCACGTCTTCGAGACGCTGGCCGTCCACGCGCAGCTGGCGGTGCACATCCGGGTGCTGCACGGCCGCGACCCGCACCACGTCACCGAGGCCCAGTTCAAGGCGCTGGCGCGGGCGTTGCGCGCCGCCGTCGAGCCAGATCCGCGCGTATGCGGGGTGCCCTCCACCAAGGGCGTCCTGTGATCGGTGTCGGTCTGCTCGCGCTGGCCGGGTTCATGCTCGGCGGTGTGGTCTCAACCTGGCGTAGCTCACGGCCGCTGGCCCTGGCGCTCGGGGTCGGGGCCGCGCTGGCGATCGCCGGCGGCGTCGCCTGGCTGCTGTGATGGACGGATAGTGTCTGCTGGGTGAGGGCTCGGTGAGGGCGGAGCGCCGGCGGCGCATCCGGGTGGACCCGTCGCTGGTCGGCCTGCTCCGGATGCCCGAGTCCGGGGTGGGGCCGGTCGCGTCACTGGTCAGGCGCTTCTCGTTGGCGATCGGGGCCTTGTTCGCCTGTGCCTGCATCGTCTACTTCGGACGCGACGGCTATGTCGACAACAACAGCGACACCCCGATCACGTTCCTCGACGCCCTTTACTACTCGACGGTGTCGCTGTCGACCACTGGCTACGGCGACATCGCCCCGGTCACCGACACCGCGCGGCTGCTCACCACAGTCCTGATCACCCCGCTACGGCTGATCTTCCTCATCGTCTTCGTCG
>JBOHFU010000322.1:0-4677 GCA_050699675.1 Pseudonocardiaceae bacterium | reverse complement strand
GCGAGGATCGACCGCTGGTGTACCTGGACTCCGGAGCTACCTCGCAGCGGCCGCGGCAGGTCCTCGACGCCGAGCGCGCGTTCCTCGAGCAGCACAACGCGGCTGTGCATCGCGGTGCACACCAGCTCGCCGAGGAGGCCACCGACGCCTACGAGTCGGCGCGGGCTCGGATCGCGGCGTTCGTCGGTGTTGCGCCCGGGGAGGTGGTGTTCACCAAGAACGCCACCGAGGGGATCAACCTGGTCGCCTACGCGCTGAGTAACTCGGCGGTCGCCGGGGGCGCGGCCGAGCGCTTCGCCGTGGGGCCGGGTGACGAGATCGTGGTAACCGAGATGGAACACCACGCCAATCTGGTGCCCTGGCAGGAGCTGTGCCGCCGCACCGGCGCCACGCTGCGCTGGTATCAGGTGACCGACGGCGGCCGGCTGGACCTGGACTCGCTCGAGCTATCTGAACGCACCAGGGTGGTGGCCTTCACCCACCAGTCCAACGTGATGGGCACCGTCCCACCGGTCGCGGAGCTGGTCCGCCGGGCTCGCGAGGTCGGTGCGCTGACCGTGCTGGACGCCTGCCAGTCGGTGCCGCACAGTCCGATCGACTTCGCCGCGCTGGACGTCGACTTCGCGGTGTTCTCCGGGCACAAGATGCTGGGACCGTCCGGGGTCGGCGTGCTCTACGGTCGCCGCGAACTGCTCGAGGCGCTGCCGCCGTTCCTCACCGGCGGGTCGATGATCGAGCTGGTGAAGATGGAGGGCTCCACCTACGCCCCACCGCCGCAGCGCTTCGAGGCCGGCGTTCCGATGACCTCCCAGGCGGTCGGCCTGGGCGCGGCGGTGGACTACCTGTCGGTGGTGGGCATGGACCGGGTCGCCGCGCATGAACATGTCTTGACCGAGCAGGCGCTGGCCGGCCTGTCGGAGTTCGGCGGCCTGCGGATCATCGGTCCCACCGACACCGAGCACCGGGGCGGCGCGGTCTCCTTCATCCTCGACGACGTGCACGCCCACGACGCCGGGCAGGTACTCGACGACCTGGGGATCGCGGTGCGGGTCGGACACCACTGCGCCTGGCCGCTGCACCGCCACTTCGGTATCTCCGCGACGGTGCGGGCCAGCTTCGCGCTGTACAACACACCGGCCGAGGTCGAGGCGCTACTGGCCGGTGTGCACGAGGTACGTCGGTTCTTCCAGGTGCCGGCATGAAACTGGAGCAGATGTACCAGGAGATCATCCTGGACCACTACCGCAACCCACACCGCAGCGGCCTTCGCGAGCCCTTCGACGCCGAGTCTTACCAGATCAACCCCACCTGCGGGGACGAGGTGACGCTGCGGGTGGCGCTGGACGGGGACCGGGTGGCCGACGTGTCCTACGAGGCGATGGGCTGCTCGATCAGCCAGGCGGCGACCTCGGTGCTGACTGACCTGGTGGTCGGCCGGACCGTGGCCGAGTCGACGACCACGATGGACGCGTTCATGGAGATGGTGCAGAGCCGCGGCCAGGTGGAGCCCGACGAGGACGTGCTCGCCGACGGGATCGCCTTCGTCGGTGTGTCCCGTTACCCGGCGCGGGTGAAGTGCGCCTTGCTGGGTTGGATGGCCTTCAAGGACGCCGTCGGCCGGATAGCCGACGGCAGCTCCGGCAACGGTGCCAATCGAGCGGAGGCACGATGAGCGTGAACGAGGAAACCGACGTGGTGCGTGGTGCGGCCGGGATGCCTGAGGTCCCGGAGCCCGGTCCGGACGGTGGGCTGGCTGATGTCAACGACGTCGAGGAGGCCATGCGCGATGTGGTCGACCCGGAACTGGGCATCAATGTTGTCGACCTGGGACTGGTCTACGACATCCACGTCGATGAGGGCAACGTCGCCATCCTGGACATGACGCTGACCTCCGCGGCTTGCCCGCTGACCGACGTCATCATGGACCAGACCCGTGCGGCGCTCACCGGTGGCCCCGGCGGGGGACTGGTGGAGGACGTGCGGATCAACTGGGTCTGGATGCCGCCGTGGGGCCCGGACAAGATCACCGAAGACGGCCGGGAACAACTGCGAGCCCTGGGCTTCACCGTCTGATTCGCCACTTCCGCGCGGTACGCCCGTTGCAGGGTGGCGCTTTCGGGCTGCTGCCCCAGCGGTGAGTCCGCTACCTCCTCTTGCCAGCCGCCGATGCGGGTCTGCTCCGGTCATGCGACAGGGGAGCCTGCGACGTCAGGGGGTACGGTCCCTTCCGATCTCGTGGTCGGTCGGCGTCGGAGGGAGACGAGGATGAGGAGCTCTGCACCCGGTGATGTCACTGCCGCCACCGTGGAGCCAGTGCTGGTCGGGCAGGTTGTGGACTTCGTCAGGTGGGTCGGGGACGGCCGTAAGCTCACGCAGAAGGGGGCCGTCACCCTGGCCGATGCCCGGGTCCTCATCGACCGGTTGGGCACGGGGGACGAGATCGATCCCGCGATCGGTGAGCGGGTGTTCAAGACCAAGTCGAGTGTGGAGCTACTGGGTCTGACCCTGATCGTGGAGTGGGCTAAGGCGGCGCGGCTGGTGCGGGTCGTCCGCGGTCGGCTGCTGCCGGTCAAGAAGGCCACCGTGCTGCTCGACCGCCCGGCGGAGCTGTGGATGGCGTTGTTCGAGGTGTTGGGGCAGCTCGGCCCCGCGTTCCTGCCCACCGGATGGGGTGAGTCGTTGATGCGCTCGGAATTCGCCAGCGGCGCCGGCGCGCTGCTGTCGGCGCTGCACGGCCGCAACGGCGCGGTCGGCCTGGACGAGCTGTGCGATCTGGCGTGGCACACCGTGACGGCGCCCTACCTGCTCGATAGCGCCACTGACATGCAACTGGCCACGGCCCGCCGGATGAACGACCGCGACGTCCGGCGCACCCTCGGCACGCTGGCCCGGCTGGGTGCTGTGACACTGACCGAGGACTCCGCCGAGCTGACCGCGGCCGGCCGGCAGGGGACCCGTCGCATGCGGGGGGAGCCTGAGCCCGGCGATCCCGTCCACCAGTTCACCGTCACGCTGGCCGAGGTGGCGGATCCCCCGGTGTGGCGGCAGCTGCTGATCCCGGCCACCATGCCGCTGAGCAGGCTGCATGACGTGATCCAGACGGCGATGGGCTGGCAGGACTGCCATCTGCACAGCTTCACGGACGGCACCCGCACGTACGGCCTGCCGGACCCGGAGCTCGAGTTCACCGACGAGCGCTCAGTGCGGTTCGGCGACCTCGACCTGGACCGCGGCGCCATCCGTTACACCTACGATTTCGGCGACGACTGGGAGCACGAGATCGTCGTCGAGGCGCTCGGGACGGCCGAGCCGGGCGAAAGTTACCCCCGATGCATCGGCGGCGGGGGCGCCTGCCCGCCGGAGAACTGCGGCGGGCCGCCGGGCTACGAGCGTCTCCGGGAGATCCTCGCCGATCCGGGTGACGCGGAGCACGACGACATGATGATGTGGCTGGGCCTGGAGCACGCCTGCGAGTTCGATCCGGTCGCCTTCGACATCGAGCTGGTGAACCGCAGACTCGTCGCGCTCGGGGCGCCGAGGTGATTGGCGCTCGTCTCATCAGCCCCTCCTGCCCCAAGAGGAGGCGTGTGGATCCGTTGCGGAGGTGCCACCGGCGGCAACTCGGTGATCGGATTGATGCAGGCCGAGGAGCGCGTCAGTGGCGACTGCGACCCTTTCCACTGCACAGCGGTTCCACCACGACCGTGCCGTAGGGGCTGGCGAGACGCCTGAGATCGTCCGGATCTCCGGTCAGCACCACTCCACCTCCGTGCTCGACCGCGGCGGCAACGGCGTGGGCGTCCGCCAGGTAGGCCGAGCCCACGCCCGCCGCCGCGAGCACTGCGCCGACGAGGCGGGCGAGATCGTTGGTGGTGTCCCGCAGCGTCAGACCGTCCGGCTCCATCCTGGACAACAGGGCGTCGAGGCCCTGGCTGCGGCCGACGCCGCGATACAGCTCGGCAAGGACCACCGTGGGAACGACCACCTCGCGGCCCAGCCGGTGCGCGGTCGTGAGAGCCCGGCGGACGGTGCGCTCACCGGGGTGCGTTCGCTCCAGCACGGCGTTGACAGCCTCGGCGTCCAGCACCACTCTCATCAGGCCGCCGAACCGCTCGGCCGCTCAGCAACGCCGCCATCCCCTTCGGCTGGCCCGCCGAGCAGCTCTGCGAAGCGGCGCATCTCCGCCTCATCCTCGGCTGTGTCCAGTGAACCCCGTTCGGCAGCAAGGCGATCGAGCAGGGCGCCGAGTGCTTCGTGGCGGCGCAGCCTTGCCAGCTCCCGGCGCACGGCGTCATTGACCCTGCCGGACAGCCCGCCCCCTTGGGCGGTCAGCTCGTCCACCAGGTCGGCGTCGAGCGTGACGGAGACCTTGCGCTTTACCGGCTCGGGCATACCGAAATCCTACAACACTCCTACCTCGACGCTCCGGGCTTGGGTCCGCCTTTCGCAGCTGACCGGTGGGGGATCCGACCGGAGTTGTGCCAGGCTTGACGGTGTGCCCGATACTGCGGCTCGTTCCCGGGTGAGCTCCTGGTACTACGCCCTGCGCACTACCAACCCGCCCGACGGCCCGATCGACGCGGTGACCCGCTGGATCGTGGTCTCTCGAGCCGCTGTGTTGCCGATGACGTTGGTTGCTGGGTTGGTGGCCGCGCTGCTCGCCGCCCGCGCGCCCGG
>JBOHFU010000321.1:1473-4692 GCA_050699675.1 Pseudonocardiaceae bacterium | reverse complement strand
GCCCGGTGACCGCCTGCTGGATGCCGGGTGCGGTCGCGGCGGCACCAGCTTCATGGCCCACCAACGCTTCGGATGTCAGGTGGACGGAGTGTCGATCTCGGAGCAACAGGTCGAGTTCGCCAACGACCAGGCCAGGCAGCGAGACGTGGCCGACAAGGTGAGGTTCCACTTCCGCAACATGCTGGACACCGGTTTCGAGACGGGATCGCACCGGGGAATCTGGAACAACGAAAGCACCATGTACGTGGACCTGTTCGAGCTCTTCGCCGAGCACGCCCGCCAACTGGAGTTCGGCGGTCGCTACGTCTGCATCACCGGTTGCTATAACGATGTGACGGGTGGTCGATCCAAAGCGGTCAGCCGGATCGACGAACACTACATCTGCAACATCCACTCTAGGAGCGACTACTTCAAGGCGCTGACGGCCAATAATCTCGTCCCGATCAACGTCATCGATCTGACCGCCCACACCATCCCGTACTGGGAACTGCGTGCGAAGTCCTCAGTGGCCACCGGGATCGAGGACCCGTTCCTGGCGGCGTACCGCGAGGGCAGTTTCCACTACCTGCTCATCGCCGCCGATCGGGTCTGACTCCTACCGGCACCACCCGCAGTGCTCGCAGCAGAAGCGTCGATATCCGACCGTATCGAGATTGATGAGGTGCATGGTGACCATGACGGATCCGAACGTCGATGTTGCCGAGCAGTCACGGTTGAGCCTGAGCACCGCCGCGGCCCGCACGCTGGCGACGACGACCAAGTCCGTGCCGCAGATGCAGGGGATCACACCGCGGTGGCTGTTGCGAGTGTTGCCGTGGGTGGAGGCCTCGGGCGGGACGTATCGGGTGAACCGCCGGTTGACTTATCTGGTGGGTGACGGTCGGGTGACGTTCACCACGGTGGGAGCCGACGTGCGGGTCATTCCCGGCGAGCTGGGTGAGTTGCCGATGCTGCGGGGTTTTGATGACGCCGAGTTGTTGGGCGCGTTAGCGGGCCGGTTCGTGCAGCGGGAGTTCGCGGCCGGTGACACGCTCGTAGAGGCGGGTCAGCCGGCCAATCAGCTGTTCCTCATCGCCCATGGCAAGGTTGAGAAGATCGGTCCTGGAGAGTTCGGCGAGCCGGCTGTGTTGGATTTGCTGGTCGACGGGGATTATTTCGGTGATCAGGAGTTAGCGGAGTCACTGGACACCGAGTCCCACGACACCTGGGGCTACAGCGTCCGAGCAGTGACCGCCTGCACGGTGCTGACGCTGCCGCAGCAGGCGTTCGAGGAGGCACTCGGCCAGTCCGAGGCGTTGCGGGATCACCTTGAGCGGTTCCGGGCCAATACCCAGAAGCCGCAGAACAAACACGGCGAGGCCGCTATCGAGCTGACCTCGGGCCATGCGGGGGAGCCGGAGTTGGCGGGGACCTTCGTCGATTACGAGATCGCACCCCGGGAGTATGAGCTGAGCGTGGCTCAGACCGTGCTGCGGGTGCACACCCGGGTAGCGGATCTGTACAACAATCCGATGAACCAGGTAGAACAGCAGCTGCGGCTGACCATCGAGGCCCTGCGGGAACGCCAAGAACACGAGATGATGAACAACCGGAACTTCGGGCTCCTGCACAACGCCGACCTCAAACAGCGCATCAGCACCCGCACCGGGCCCCCCACCCCCGACGATCTCGACGAAGTGCTCACCCGAAGGAGGAAGTCAAGGTTCTTCCTGGCACATCCCCGCACCATCGCCGCCTTCGGTCGAGAATGCAACCACCGAGGCATCTATCCGCAGAACGTCGACATCGACGGCCATCTGGTGACGTCCTGGCGCGGCGTCCCAATTTTCCCGTGCAACAAGATCCCCATCACCAAGACCCGCACCAGCTCCATTCTCGTGCTCCGTACTGGCGTGGAAGACGAAGGCGTGATCGGCCTGCACCAGACTGGCATCCCTGATGAAGTCCAGCCCGGGCTGAACGTCCGCCTCATGGGGATCAACGACAAGGCCATCCTCTCCTACCTGGTCAGCACCTATTACTCCGTGGCCGTCCTGGTTCCCGACGCGCTCGGCATCCTCGAAAACGTCGAAATAGACCGATATGAGGAGGGGGCAGGATCATGACCACCATTGACGTGAAGACCGAAGTCCGGTCGGCACGCGAGGTGCTCGCGTGGAGCCGAACTACTGTTGAACCCGCCCTGCGCGCGGCGGTCGACACGCTGCCCTCGTCGATGCGGCGTATCGCTGGTTACCACTTTGGCTGGTGGAACGAGCATGGCCAGCTGTACCAGGCCCCAGAAAAGGGCACTGGAGGCAAAGCGATCCGCCCCGCGCTGGCACTGCTGAGCACCCAGGCCGTCGGTGGGGTTCCGGCCGCCGCGGTGCCGGCCGCAGTGGCGGTGGAGCTGGTGCACAACTTCTCGCTCCTGCACGACGACGTGCTGGACGGTGACGTCACCCGCCGCCACCGCCCCACGGCGTGGAGCGTGTTCGGTCTCAATGCGGCGATCCTGGCCGGCGACGCGCTGCTGACGTTGGCCTTCGACGTGCTCGCCGCCAGCGGGCACCCGGCCACCACGGACGCGACCCGAATGCTCAGCGCTGCGGTCCAGGATCTGATAGACGGCCAGAGCGCGGACCTGGATTTCGAGCAACGCGCGGAGGTCGAGCTGGCCGAGTGCGTGCGTATGGCCGAGCGAAAGACCGGTGCCCTGATTGAGTGCGCCTGCGCGGTGGGCGCCGCATTCGGAGGGGGCAGCTCGAGGCAGGTCGAGCATTTCCGGCGCTTCGGCGCGCATCTGGGCTTGGCGTTCCAGCACGTGGACGATCTTCTGGGCATCTGGGGAGACCCGGTCGTGACCGGCAAGCCCGTCTATTCGGACCTGCGCAGCCGTAAGAAGTCCCTTCCGGTAGTGGCAGCCCTGACCTCAGGCACCTCGGCCGGGCCCGAACTGGCTGAGCTCTACCACCGCGACCAGCAGCTATCCGACACCGACCTGGTCCACGCCGCAGAACTGATCGACGTCGCGGGCGGGCGGGGCTGGAGCCAGACCCAGGTTGACGACCTGCTGGCGCAGGCGATGCGCACGCTACAGGCAGCCGGCCCGACGGCCCGAGCCGCCGGCGAGCTGGGCGCGCTGGCCCGGCTGGCCACTCACCGTGACAACTGAACTCCGCCGAGTCTCCAGGAGGCACCCAGATGTCGGTCACCGCGAACCCCGCTGGAGCCCGCACC
>JBOHFU010000321.1:0-1373 GCA_050699675.1 Pseudonocardiaceae bacterium | reverse complement strand
GACGACATCTGTTACGCCACGACGAACCGCCAGGACGCGCTCCAGGCGATCGCCGAGGAGTCGGATCTGGTGCTGGTGGTCGGCTCGGCGAACTCCTCCAACTCCGTGCGGCTGGTAGAGCTCGCGCGCCGCCGCGGCATGCCCAGCTACCTCATCGACGACCCCAGCGACATCCGCCCGGAGTGGCTGGACGGGGTTGCGGTGGTCGGATTGACCGCGGGTGCCTCGGCCCCGCCTCGGCTGGTGCAGGACGTCATTGCCGCCCTGGCCGAGCTGGGGCAGGTCACCGTGGTCGAACGCGAGACCACCCGCGAGACCGTCCGCTTCACCCTGCCTGCCGCGGTCCGGCGAACGTGAGCCTGCTCGGCCGCATCACCGGGCCAACGGACCTCAAAGGACTGTCCCTCGCGGCGCTTGCTGTCCTGGCGGAGGAGATCCGCGCGTTTCTGATTGACAAGGTCTCCGGCGCCGGCGGGCACCTGGGACCGAACTTGGGTGTGGTCGAGTTGACCATCGCCGCGCACCGGGTGTTCGACTCGCCCCGGGACGTGCTGCTGTTCGATACCGGGCATCAGGCATACGTGCACAAGATCCTCACCGGCCGGTGCGCCGAGTTCGACTCCCTGCGCCAAGCCGGCGGTCTGTCCGGCTACCCGTCCCGGGCCGAGTCCGTGCACGACGTCATCGAGAACTCGCACGCCTCCACCGCCCTGTCCTACGCCGACGGGCTGGCCAAGGCGTTCGCGCTGCGGGGTGGCGCCAACCGGCGGGTCGTCGCGATCGTCGGGGACGGGGCGCTGACCGGCGGCATGTGCTGGGAAGCGCTCAACAACATCGGCGCGGCCCCGGACCGGCCCGTGATCATCGTGCTCAACGACAACGGACGCTCCTACTCGCCGACCGTCGGCGGGTTCGCCCGCCATCTCGCTGAACTGCGTCAATCCGAGGTGGACCGGCACACGCTGTTCGAGGATCTCGGGCTGGCCTACCTCGGACCGGTCGACGGGCATGACATCACCGACGTCGAGAACGCCCTGCGACAAGCGGACCGGCTGCGGCGCCCGGTGGTGGTGCACTGCGTGACCAGCAAGGGCAAGGGGTACCCGCCGGCTGAGCAGGACGAGGCCGACTGCCTGCACACCGTCGGCGTCATCGACCCCAGCACCGGCTGCCCCCGCTCGGTCGGCAAGGCGACCTGGACCTCGGTGTTCGCCGAGGAGATCACCGCAATCGGCGCCGACCGCGACGACGTGGTGTGCCTGACCGCGGCGATGCGCCACCCCACCGGCCTCGGCACCTTCGCCGCGAGGTTCCCGCACCGGGTGTTCGATGTCGGGATCGCCGAGCAGCACGCCGTCACCTCCGCCGCCGGG
>JBOHFU010000320.1:0-4730 GCA_050699675.1 Pseudonocardiaceae bacterium | reverse complement strand
GCGACAAGCGCGTGATCAGCCTTGTATGCCTTGTCGATCTCCATCTCGGAAATATTGATGTGGATCAGCAGCTTGTCGGTGAACAGGTCGTCGCGATAGTTGAACGTCGCGTGCTGGTTGAGCGAGTTTCCGATCGCCACCACGACCTTGGCTTCGCGAAATGCCTTCCACGCGCTGGCGTGACCACTGTCGGCGAACACGCCGATCGAAAGCGGGTGGTTCTCGGAAACGATCCCTTTCCCGTCCAGTGTCGTGAGGAGCGGAATCTGGAAGCGCTCGATAAAGCGCTTGATTTCCCTACCGGCGCCGCTTCGGATCGCGCCGAAGCCGACCAGCGCGACGATCGGCTTATTCTTCTGGATCGCGTCGGCGAGCGCCGCGACGATCCGCTCGACACGCGCGGAGTCGGGAAGGAGCGGCTTCACATCGAGCCTGATGTCGTGATAATTGTCCACCGTCAGGTCGTGCGTGAGATTCTCGGGCACGTGTATATGCACCGGCCCCGGCCGGCCCTCGAACGCGATGTTGACCGCTTCCTCGAGCACATCGCACGTGTCGGCAATGTCGGTGAGCAGATAGGACTTCTTGGTCGTCGCAGCGAACATCGCATGGGAATCGGGCGTCCGATTCACCCCGGATGTTTCGTTGAGCGATCCCTTCCCGCGCCACTCGAGCGATGCGAATCCCGATATCGCCAGCACGGGATAGGAGTCGGACATCGCCACCGCAAGCCCAGAAAAAAGGTTGAACGCACCTGGCCCGGCGGTCGCGAAACAGAAGCCAAGGCGATTGGTGTACATCGCATACCCGCACGCCATGAACGACGCCGCCTGCTCATGCCGGGTCATGATCGGCCGGATCTTCTTGGAGTGTTTGAGCGCCAGCATCAGGCTCGCCGCGTTCTCGCCCGCGCCGCCGAACGCGGCCTCCACCCCGACGCCCTCGAGCCCTTTCACGATCGCCTCATAGACCCGCATGGGGTCGCCTCCTGTCCACCGTCCGCTCAGCAGCACTGTCGAAGCAGAACGGGACTAGGCTGGCTGGGCCTCTTCCCTCGGCCGGCGGCAGGACAGGAACACAGCTCGATGCCGCAGACCGCTGTCCACCCCTGATGGTGGACGATTGCCCCGCTGGTGCGCAACGCGCAAACCTCACCAACCCCCTCAACGGCCACACCGGCCAACTGCGGGAACTCCGCCGTGCTCCTTCGTCAAGGTAGTTTGACGTCTATGTGGACAGCGCGGCTCAGCCGGGCCAAGGTGGGCATATCCGGCAGCGATGGATCCGCACAGCGAAGGGGAGGCCATGAGAGACTCGCATCACGACGACTACTGGATGCACGACGACGCACCTCTCCCGGCAACCCATGCTGTAGAGCCCGCCGCGGCAATCCGCGAGGCGACCTTCCGGATGCAGCGGGTTCAGCTGGCACAGGAAACACCCGAGCGGCTCGACGTGCACAGCCTGGCCGCAGTCGGGACTGCGCTGGAGGACATCACGCGTGGGCTGGCACAGTTCGCCGGCCAGGTGGCTGCAGCGCTCCCCGATTCGGTCGATCAGCACCTCGCGGCATCCCAGGAAATCCGCGACGGGCTGGTCGCCTTCCGTATCGCAGTGCTGGACGCGAGCGTCGCGGCACGATCACTCGCGTCATCCGCCGCCTCGGCCAGCAACGGCGCGGTACCGCACCAGCGTCGCAAGTAAACTACGCCCGTCTCTAGCTTAGCTGCGGACCCGGACCAGGCCTTCCTGCACCACGCTGGCGATCAACCTGCCATCCCGGCTGAAAAACCGCCCGGTGGCCAGCCCCCGTCCTCCTGTTGCCGACGGTGAGACACAGTCGTGGAGCACCCAGTCGTCGGCCCGGAACGGGCGGTGGAACCACATCGCGTGGTCCAGGCTGGCGGCCACCAGGTCTTGCCCCACCGCGTGCCCGTGCCCGGCCGCCACCGACCACAGCAACGTCAGGTCCGAGACGTAGGCGAGCACGCAGACGTGCACCAGCGGCTCGTCGGGCAGCACACCGTCGGCCCGCAGCCACAGCTGGTGATGCTCCCCGGACCTGGCCTCATCGCCCATTCCAGCCCAGACCGGCGGGGTCACGTAACGCAGGTCGAACGGTAGCGGCATGCGCGTGATCGCGGTATCACCGGCGCGGCGCGCCCACGTCTCCAGATCGTCGAACTGCTCCGGGGGCTCGACCTCGGGCATCGCGTCGGCATGATCCAGGCCCTGGTCCGGCAGCTGGAACGACGCGGATAGCGCGAAAATCGCCTTACCGTGCTGGATAGCCACTACCCGGCGGGTAGTGAACGACCGCCCGTCGCGAATCCGGTCCACATCGTAGACGATCGGCACCCGCGGATCGCCACCCCGGATGAAGTAGGCGTGCAGTGAGTGCACTCCCCGTTCCGGTGGCACGGTGCGACCGGCCGCGACCAGCGCCTGGGCGGCCACCTGCCCACCGAAGATCCGCACCGGGGACTCCGGGGGGCTGACGCCGCGAAAGATGTCGTCTTCGATGCGCTCGAGGTCCAGCAATGCCACCAGACGGTCCACCACCGGCTGGCCGCGTGGCATCCGGGCTACGAATGGTGGCGCCGGAGTGGTCGGAGTGTCAGCCAAGGTCCTCCTCGCCCAGACGGTGCACCCGGACGAGGTTAGTGGAGCCCACGGTGGCCGGCGGGGATCCGGCTACGATCACCACCAGATCGCCTGGCTGATACCGCCCGATCGACAGCATCGCTTGGTCCACCTGCCGGACCATTGCATCGGTGGTCTCGACCCGGGGTACCAGGAAGGTCTCGGTGCCCCAGGTCAGCGCAAGCTGGCTGCGCACCGGGGCCTCTGGGGTGAACGCCAGCAGCGGCAGGTGAGTGTGCAGCCGGGCCAACCTGCGGACGGTGTCGCCGGACTGGGTGAATGCCACCAGGGCCTTGGCCGCCAACCGCTCCCCGATGTCGCGGGCCGCGTAGGACAGCACACCCCGCTTGGTCCGCGGCACGTGGTTCAGCGGTGGGACGTTCGGCGAGTTGGTCTCGACTTCCAGCACGATGCGGCTCATCGTGTCGACGGCCTGGATCGGGTAGCGACCGATGGCGGTCTCCCCGGACAGCATGACCGCGTCCGCACCGTCGAGCACCGCATTGGCCACATCGGAGGCCTCCGCCCTGGTCGGCCGGGCATTACTGATCATGGAGTCGAGCATCTGGGTGGCCACGATGACCGGTTTGGCGTTCTCCCTGGCGATCTGGATGGCCCGCTTCTGCACCAGCGGCACACGTTCCAACGGCAGCTCGACCCCGAGATCACCACGGGCCACCATCATCCCGTCGAAGGCCAGCACGACCGCCTCGAGGTTGTCCACCGCCTCGGGCTTCTCCAGCTTGGCGATCACCGGCAGCCGGCCACCCGGCACCTCATCCATCATTCGGTGCACCAGATCGATGTCCGCAGGCGAACGCACGAAAGACAGCGCCACCAAATCCACCCGCAGCCGCAGCGCGAACTCCAGATCAGAGATGTCCTTGTCGGACAACGCCGGCACCGACACGTTCATCCCCGGCAGCGACAGGCCCTTATGGTCACTGACCGTGCCGCCCTCGAGGACCTCGCAGACCACATCCAAACCTTCGATCTTGCGGACCGCCAAGGCGACTTTGCCGTCATCGACAAGCAGCGAGTCGTCCTTACGGGCATCCTCGGCAAGCCCCGCATAGGTAGTGGAGACCCGGTCATGGGTACCGGCGACGTCCTCGACCGTCACCCGCACCACATCACCGCTGCGCCACTCAACAGGACCAGCCGCAAACCGGCCCAACCGGATCTTAGGTCCCTGCAGGTCGCCCAGGATCCCCACCGCCCGGCCGTACTCATCGCTGGCCTGCCGGATCATCGCGTAGACCCGCTCGTGCTCAGCATGGGTACCGTGGCTGAAATTGAGCCGAGCCACATCCATACCGGCCCGGACCAGCTCCCGGATCTTCTCCGGGGTCGCGGTAGCCGGGCCGATCGTGCAGACGATTTTCGCGCGTCGACTCACGGCGCCCAGCGTAGCGATGCTCACCGACGGTTCCGGTGACCGGGAGGTATTACCGGGATGTCTATCTTCTGGTTCGGCGGCTGTACTGGGGTTATCCACTGCCGTCCCGCGATCGGGTTGCACTCGCCTGGTCTCTGCCGGTTTGCTCCGCTGAGTCGGGGGCTCGGCCGCGGAGGGTTTCCGGATCCTCCCGGCCGCGCCGGGCCAGCAGCAGGTATGCCACCGCGCCGAGGAATACCACGGCCGAAGTAATCACGTTGATCCGCTGTCCGAAGACGATCGTGGCCGGGTCAGTGCGCATCAGCTCGATCCAGAACCGGCCCACGGTGTAACCCGCGACGTAGAGCGCGAAGGCCCGCCCGTGGCCGAGCCGGAAACGCCGGTCGGCCCACACGACCAGCACCACGACACCCAGGTTCCACAGCAGCTCGTAGAGGAACGTCGGGTGCACGATCTCCACCGGTGGACCCTGCGCGATCCCACCCAATGGATCGAGTACACCGGTGTCCGGATTCACCCGCTCGCGGATCTCCAACCCCCAGGGCAGCGAGGTCGGGCCGCCGTAGAGCTCCTGGTTGAACCAGTTGCCCAGCCGGCCGATCGCCTGCGCGGCGACGATGGCCGGCGCGAGCGCGTCTGCCATTGCGGGCAGCGGGACTCCGCGACGCCGGCAACCGATCCAGGCCCC
>JBOHFU010000319.1:0-4734 GCA_050699675.1 Pseudonocardiaceae bacterium | reverse complement strand
CCAACCGCTCCCGCAACCACGCCGGTGGCCCGTCGCCACGCACATTCACCGCGAAGTCGAGCAACCCCGGCGCGGCGTCGACGTCGCCGTGGTGACGCAACATCTGGTCCATCGCGCATGAACGCTACCCGGACCGATGGGTATTTCGGTTGATCCGGGTCATGACACACAACCATCATGGCGGGCAGGGATCGATCGCCATGATCCGTGAGGACGCACCCTGGATGGGGTAGCGGGAACCGATGAGCGGTGGAAGGCACGGACGACGATGAGCATCCAAGGCAGTAGGCGTTGGCTGGCGCTGCTCGTGTTGTGCCTGGGAGATTTGATGATCGTCCTGGACACCACGATCGTGAACGTCGCACTGCCGTCGATCAGGGAGGACCTCGGGTTCTCCGAGACCTCGCTGGCGTGGGTCGTGAACGCCTATCTGATCACCTTCGGCGGCTTTCTGCTGCTCGGCGGCCGGCTGGGCGATCTGTTCGGCCACCGCCGTCTGTTCCTGATCGGCATCACGCTGTTCACGGTGGCCTCGCTGGCCTGCGGCCTCGCGGGTACGCAGGGGTTCCTGGTCGGGGCGCGGATGGTGCAGGGCCTTGGTGGTGCGGTCGTGGCGGTGGTCGCCCTGTCGTTGATCATGGCGATGTTCACCGAGCCGGCCGAGCGGGCCAAGGCCATGGGAGTCATCGGCTTCGTCATCGCCGGTGGCGGAAGCATCGGGGTACTCCTCGGCGGAATCCTGACCGATGCCCTCGACTGGCACTGGATCTTCCTGGTCAACCTTCCGGTCGGTGTCGTGGTCTTTGCACTCTGCCTCGTCCTGCTTCCCGGCGAGCACGAACAGCCAACTGTCGGACGTCTCGACGTGACTGGCGCCGTGACGGTGACCGCGTCGTTGATGCTTGCCGTCTATGCGATCGTGAACGGAAACGAGACCGGCTGGACCTCCGCCTGGACGATCGGCCTGCTGGCCACCGCGGCGGTGCTGCTGGCACTGTTCCTCGGCATCGAGGCCCGGGCTCGCTCCCCGTTGATGCCGCTCGGGATCTTCCGGCTGCGCAACGTCGCGACCTCCAACGTCATCAGCGTCCTGTGGGCCGCCGCCATATTCGCCTGGTTCTTCCTCTCAGCGCTCTACCTCCAGCTGGTGCTCGGGTACAGCCCCCTGCAGGTCGGCCTCGCCTTCCTCCCGGCCAACCTGATCATGGCAGCGTTCTCGCTCGGCCTATCAGCCAAGCTCGTGATGCGTTTCGGCATCAAGATGCCGCTGACAACAGGACTGCTGTTCTTCGCGATTGGGCTCATGCTCTTCGCACGGGCTCCGATCGACGCAAGCTTCACCGCCGACGTTCTCCCGGCCATGATCCTGCTCGGCTTCGGCTCCGGCATGGCGTTCAACCCGGTGCTGTTGGCCGCCATGAACGATGTCGAACCGAGCGAATCCGGGCTTGCCTCGGGAGTTGTCAACACCTCGTTCATGATGGGCGGAGCACTCGGCCTCGCCATCCTCGCCAGTCTCGCCGCCGCCCGCACGGACAATCTCCGCACCGCCGGCAACGACATGCTCGCCGCCCTCACCGGCGGCTATCACCTCGCCTTCGCAGCCGGCGCTCTCTTCGCCGCCGCCGCGGCCATGCTGGGCGCCGTGGCACTCCGCGCCGGACACCCGCCACCCGAAACCGACGGTGAGCAAGCGATCGCCGTCCCCGCGACCACCGCCGCAGGCTAGACGGGCCCCGATCGTCAACCTCAATCGTGGGCCGTTTCGTCAATGATCGGCCAGAATGGGCGGCGTGAGGAATGGCGACACAGGTCAGAGCGTGCACATCACCTTCGTCTGCACCGGGAACATCTGCCGTTCCCCGATGGCCGAGGTCGTGTTCACCGACGCGCTGCGCCGGGAGGGCCTGGCCCACCGGGTGCGGGTGAGCAGTGCGGGACTCGGTGCCTGGCACGTCGGCCACCCCGCCGATCCGCGCACCACCGAGACGCTGCACCGGGCCGGTTATGACTGCGAGCACGTCGCCGCGCAGGTCGGCGCGCAGCACCTATCGGCCGATCTGCTGGTGGCGCTGGACTCTGAGCATCTCACGACGCTGCGCCGGCTGGTGGCCGAACCGGACCGGGTGGTGCTGCTGCGATCGTTCGACCCGGCTGCCGACGGAAACCTCGACGTGCCCGACCCCTACTTCGGTGGCAATCACCGCTTCGACGAGGTACTCGGCATGGTGTGCGCGGCGGTACCCGGATTGCTGGCGTGGGTACGCAGCCGGCTATGACAGCGGCCAGCGACGCGGTCGCCGCGATTACCGGGCAGCCGGTGCTGGCCGCGTCACCCCACGGCAGTATCTGGGTGATCGAGTTGAGCGACGGGTGCACCGTGGTAGCCAAACGGGGGAAACCCGGGCAGGCCATCGCCGAGGCGGCCGGGCTGCGCTGGCTGCGGGTGCCCGGTGGCCCGCCGGTACCGCAGGTGCACGGGCACGACGGGCAGTGGCTGGTCACCGAACACGTGCCAGGCGGCCAGCTGGACGGTGCCGCGGCCGAGCAGCTCGGCCGTCAGCTCGCCACGCTGCACGCCGCGGGCGCTCCGGCATTCGGCGCCCCACCGCAGGGGGGACCGCAGCAGGCGTGGATCGGTGCCGCCCCGATGGCCAACGTCACCGGGCCGCTGTGGGCTCAGTGGTATGTCGAGCACCGGGTGTTGCCCTATCTACGCGGCGCGGTGGACCGCGGCGCGGTGGACGCCGCCGGGGCCCGATCCGTGCACCGGGTCTGCGAGCGGATCGACGAGCTGGCCGGACCGCCCGAGCCACCGGCCCGGCTGCATGGCGATCTGTGGGCGGGCAACGTGCACGCCGGCGCCGACGGGCGGGGGTGGCTGCTCGACCCGGCCGCGCACGGCGGGCACCGGGAAACCGACCTGGCGATGCTCGCGCTGTTCGGCAGCCCGCACCTGCAGCGGTTGCTCGCCGGCTACCAGGACATCGCCCCACTGGCGCCCGGCTGGCAACAACGCGTGCCCCTGCACCAGCTGTTCCCGCTGCTGGTGCACGCGGTCCTGTTCGGTGGCGGCTACGGCGCGAGCGCAGCCGCTGCCGCGCGCACAGTGCTGGGATGAATACCGGTTACCGTGGTGGCGTGCAGTGGCGGTTCCTGCTGCGTCCTGGCTGGGTGGCGCTGACGGCGGTGGTGGTGTGCTTCTCCGTCGCCGCTTTCACGCTGCTCGCGCCGTGGCAGTTCGGCCGCGCGGCGGAGCGCGCGGAGCGCAACGCTGCCATCGAGAGTTCCTTCACCATCCCGCCGCAGCCGCTGCAGGAGGTCCGCGGCGAGGACACCGAGTGGCGGCAGGTCATGATCACCGGGCACTACCTGCCCAGCGCGGAGGTGGTTGTCCGGCTACGCACCGTGCAGGGTGAACCGGCATACGAGGTGCTGGTCCCGCTGCGGCGGGCGGATGGATCGACCGTGCTGGTGGACCGCGGCTATCTCCGCCCGGCCGAGGGGGTGCGGGTGCCCGCCTATCCCCCAGTGCCGAGTAGCGAGGTGACCGTGACCGGCCGGCTGCGAGCCGACGAACCCGACCCGCAGGGCGGTCAGGTCGTGGCCCAGGACGGCCACCGGCAGGTGTACGCGGTCAATACCCGCACCGTGAGCGCCGCCACCGGGGTACGGCTTGAGCCGGGTTACGTCCAACTGGTGGGGGGTGCCCCTGGGGTGCTGTCCGCGCTGCCACTGCCGCCGCTGTACTCCGGACCGTCTTTCGCCTACGCACTCCAGTGGCTCGCCTTCGGTGCGATGGCGCCGCTGGGGCTGGCCTACTTCGCCTGGCGGGAAGCGACCGGGTGGCGCCGCGAGCAATGGGCTGGTGGGTCTTCGGATGCCGACGACCCGCACGATCCACCGGTGGCCACGCTCGCCGACCGGTACGGCCGCTGAGCCACGAGGGCGAGCACCGCACACAACACCGCGGCCACCAGCCCGATCACCCGGGACAGCTCGACCCCGCGGGTGAGGTCACCGGCATCGGGGGCGCGGCCGTGGCCCAGCACTGGGCGTTGCTCGGTACCGTGCGGGTAGACCGTGCGCCCGCCCAGCCGCACCTCCAGAGCACCCGCGAACGCCGCCTCGACCTGCCCGGCGTTGGGGCTGGGATGCGCTGGTGCGTCGCGCCGCCAGACCTGCCATGCGCCGCGCGACGATCCACCCACCACCGGCGCGCACAGCGTGGTCAGCGCGGCAGCCGCCCGGGACGGCAGCAGGTTCGCCAGGTCATCGAGCCGCGCCGCGGCCCAACCGAACCGCCGGTAGCGCGGCGACCGGTACCCGACCATCGCATCCAGGGTATTGACCGCGCGGTAGGCCAGCAGCCCAGGGACCCCGGCTACCGCCCCCCAGACCAGCGGCGCGACGACTGCGTCGGAGGTGTTCTCGGCAATAGACTCCACGCTCGCCCTGGCCACGCCGACCAGATCGAGATCGTCGGGTTCGCGGCCGCACAGGTGGGGCAGCCGGGCCCGGGCGGCGTCGAGGTCCCCGGCGTCCAGCGCCCGGGCCATCGCGGCGCCTTCCTCGGCCAGCGAGGCCCCACCCAGCGCGATCCAGGTGGCCGCCGCGGTGCCTGCCACCTGCACGGCGGCCCGCCCGCGCCCAGCCCGTTCCAGCAGACCGCCGACCGCCGCCACACCACCGACCAGAGCACCGGTGTAGACCAGCCCGGCCAGCCGGTGTTCG
>JBOHFU010000318.1:0-4734 GCA_050699675.1 Pseudonocardiaceae bacterium | reverse complement strand
GATCGTGACGAGTGGGCCCGCTACATCCCCGGACTGCCCTACCAGGACACGTGCCCCGCCTGACGGGCAGCCACCCGAACACGGGCTAGGGTTGAGCGGAACACGCTCAACTTTTCTCACGTTAAAGGTTGCAGACGTGCGAAAGACGCCAGTGCGGAGGGACGCTTCGAGGATGGATTCTTTCAACCCCACCACCAAAACGCAGGCCGCCATCTCCTCGGCCGTGCAGGCCGCCTCGATGGCCGGCAACCCCGATGTGACCGCGGCGCACCTGCTCGGCGCGCTGCTGGCACAGGCCGACGGTATCGCGGCGCCGCTACTCGCGGCGGTGGGCGCCGACGCCAATGGAGTGCGCGCCGAGCTGGACGCCATCACCAAGCGCCTGCCGTCGGCCACCGGCTCCACCGTGGCCGCGCCGCAGCTCGACCGCCCGGCGGCCAAGGCGCTCGGTCGCGCCCAGAACCTGGCCACCGACATGGGCGACTCGTACGTCTCCACCGAGCACCTGCTCGTCGGGCTCGCGGACGACGCAGGCGCGGTCGGGCAACTGCTGCGCAGGCACGGCGCGACCCCGGACGCCCTACGACAGGCATTCCAGTCGGTGCGAGGCTCTGCGCGGGTGTCCAGCCCGGATCCGGAGAGCACCTACCAGGCGCTAGAGAAATACGGCGTCGACCTCACCGAGCGGGCGCGAAAGGGCGAGCTGGACCCGGTGATCGGCCGCGACGCCGAGATCCGCCGGGTGGTGCAGGTGCTGTCCCGGCGCACCAAGAACAACCCGGTGCTGATCGGCGAGCCCGGCGTCGGCAAGACCGCCATCGTCGAGGGCCTCGCCCAGCGCATCGTCGCCGGTGACGTGCCCGAATCGCTGCGCAACAAGCGGGTCGTCGCGCTGGACCTCGGCTCGATGGTGGCCGGCGCGAAGTACCGCGGCGAGTTCGAGGAACGGCTCAAGGCGGTCCTCAAGGAGATCACCGACTCGGCCGGCCAGGTCATCACGTTCATCGACGAGTTGCACACCATCGTCGGGGCGGGTGCCACCGGGGAGTCCGCGATGGACGCCGGAAACATGATCAAGCCGATGCTGGCCCGCGGCGAATTAAGGATGGTCGGCGCGACCACGCTGGACGAGTACCGCAAGCACATCGAGAAAGATGCCGCGCTGGAGCGACGGTTCCAGCAGGTGTTCGTCGGTGAACCGTCTGTCGAGGACACCATCGGCATCCTGCGCGGGCTCAAGGAGCGCTACGAGGTGCACCACGGCGTGCGGATCACCGACGCCGCGCTGGTCGCCGCCGCGACCCTGTCCGACCGCTACATCACCGCGCGGTTCCTGCCGGACAAGGCGATCGACCTGGTCGACGAGGCGGCCTCGCGGTTAAGGATGGAGATCGACTCAAGGCCGGTGGAGATCGACGAGGTGGAGCGCGCGGTGCGCCGCCTGGAGATCGAGGAGATGGCGCTGGCCAAGGAGTCCGACCCCGCCTCGGTCCAGCGGCTCGCCGCGCTGCGGGCCGAGCTGGCCGACCGCCGGGAGCAGCTGGCCGGGTTGACCACCCGCTGGCAGAACGAGAAGGGCGTCATCGAGGCGGCGAGAGAGCTCAAGGAGCAGCTCGAACAGCTGCGAGGCGAGTCCGAGCGCGCCGAGCGCGACGGTGACCTGGGCCGGGCCGCCGAGCTGCGCTACGGCAAGATCCCCGCGCTGGAGAAGCAGCTCGCCGAGGCCGCCGCGTCGGCGCGCGACCCGCAGGTGATGCTCAAGGAAGACGTCGGCCCGGATGACGTGGCCGACGTGGTGTCTGCGTGGACCGGGATCCCGGCCGGGCGGTTGCTAGAGGGCGAGACCGCCAAGCTGCTGCGGATGGAGGACGCGCTGAGCCGCCGGGTGGTCGGCCAATCCGAAGCGGTGCGCGCGGTCTCCGATGCGGTGCGACGGGCCCGTGCCGGCGTCGCCGACCCCGATCGCCCGACCGGGTCGTTCCTGTTCCTCGGGCCCACCGGCGTCGGCAAGACCGAGCTGGCCAAGGCGCTGGCCGAGTTCCTGTTCGACGACGAGCGCGCCATGGTGCGCATCGACATGAGCGAGTATTCCGAGAAGCACTCAGTGGCCCGGCTGGTCGGCGCCCCGCCCGGATACGTCGGCTACGACCAGGGTGGGCAGCTCACCGAGGCGGTCCGCCGCAGGCCCTACACCGTGGTGCTGTTCGACGAGGTGGAGAAGGCTCACTCGGACGTCTTCGACGTGCTGCTGCAGGTGCTCGACGACGGGCGGTTGACTGACGGGCAGGGCCGCACGGTGGACTTCCGCAACACCATCCTCGTGCTCACCTCCAACCTGGGCTCGACGGCACTGGCCGACCCCATGCTCGACGAGCGGGAGCGCACCGATGCCGTGCTCGGTGTGGTGCACCGGCACTTCAAGCCCGAGTTCCTCAACCGGCTCGACGACCTGGTGGTCTTCGGATCGCTGTCCACCGAGGAGCTGACGTCCATCGTGGACATCCAGATCGGGCAGCTGGCGCGCAGGCTGGCCGCCCGGAGGCTGCAGGTGGACGTCACGGACGCCGCGAGGGAGTGGCTGGCGATGAACGGCTTCGACCCGCTCTACGGGGCGCGCCCGCTGCGCCGGCTGGTGCAGTCGGCGATCGGCGACCAGCTCGCCCGGGAGCTCCTAGCAGGCGACATCACTGACGGCGACACGGTCCGAGTCGACCTCGACGACACCGCCGCCGGCGGCACCGGAGCCCTCACCGTCACCCCAGCTTGACCCTTTACCGCGTTCTGGAAGCAGACTGCACTCGGGGTCAGTGGGTGAGGGTGGCGAGGAAGGCTCGCCAGGCGGGGGTGGGGACGGCTAGGGCGGGGCCGGCGGGGTCCTTGGAGTCGCGCACCAGCACCCGGTCCGGCGCGGGCGCGACCTCGACGCAGTTACCGCTTCCGGCGCTGTAGCTGCTGGTGCGCCAGCCGACCTGGACGCAGTTACCGTTTCCCCAGCTGTAGCTGCTCGTGTGCCAGACGATGCTGTCCGTCTCACGCGCGGTTATCATGATCCTCTCCATCCGCGTAGAGCCCGGTTGCCAGGGCGGCAATCAGCTCCCGTGATTGTCCCTCGCCCAGCGCAGTGTCCGCCAGCGCCCCTAGAATGTTGCGGTAGGCCTGGATTTCCTCCGGCTTCTCCAGGAACACGCTGGTGGTCTCGCTTTCCAGGTAGGCCACCGGCTTGAACTCGGCGAACTCCATCAGCCGGAACGTGCCGGCCATCGCGGCGTGCGCACCGAGCGCGACGGGCAGCACCCGCAGGGTCAGGTAGGAGCGCGCCGACATCCGGTGCAGGTGGCGCAGCTGCTCGGCCATCACCGCGGGCCCGCCCACCGGCAGCCGCAACGCGGACTCGTGCAGGTAGAAGGCGAACCGGGCCGGGCGCTCCCGGCTGAACAGGCTCTGGCGGGCCAGCCGGGCGGCTACCCGGTCGTTGACCTCGCCGGGTGGCACGTTGGCGATGCGGCTGATCACCGCGCGGGCGTACTCGCCGGTCTGCAGCAGCCCGGGCACCAGGGTCGCCTCGAAGTCACTGATCGCGACCGCCTTGTTCTCGTGGTCGATCAGCGTGACGAGCTGCTTGGGCAGCCGGGAACCGTGCTGCTGGAACCAGCCCGGGGTGTCCTGCTCGCGGCACAACGCCAGCAGCCGCTCCCGCTCCGGGCCCTTGACCCGGCACACCCCGAGGAACGCCGCGATGTCCACCTCGCTGGCCCCCCGTTTTCCGGCCAGCAGCATCGACACGTAGCTCGGCGTCACGTCGAGCATCTGGGCGGCCTGCTTGCCGGTCAGCCCAGCCTGTTTCATGATCTCGCGCAGTGCCTCGCCCAGTTCCCGGCTGCGAATCGTCGGCTCGCGATGTGGCATGATGACACCTCCCGGCGGAAGATCATAGATCACACCATCGCGAAATTCGACCAGCACGGTCAGATTAACCAGTGGTGAATTTCTTGCATGACCGTTGGTTAACCGGTTACCTGATCGTCAGCGGGGCAACGGGACCTCGCCTGACTTAGGGGAGTTATCCCATGGGCACACTTTCACCGCTGCTGACGGACGCTCTCGGCCTGCTTCGTGAAGACCTCTGCATCCATCTGGAGGAGGCGGACTGCCTGGCGAATCAGGCCGGCGAGTGGTCCGGCGACGACATCCAGACGGCGCGCGGGCTCATTGGCGATCTAGTGCTCGTCCTGCGGGGGTTGCTGGTCGAGCACCAGCTACGGCCCAGCGGTGACTGCAGGATCTGCGGGGCAGCATGGCCCTGCCCGGTAGTGACGACCATCCACGCATTCGTGAAGGACCCGCACCGACAGTTCGTCGCGCTCGTCACGCGGTCACAAGACGATGAGTGACCGCCACGCCCCCACTACAGGCCTGAGGTCTAGGTCGTCTCCGATCACGTCGTGGACGCGGGTGACTTCGTGGAGCTCGAGTTCACGACGGCTGGCAATCACCCACCCTGACGACTGACGCCGCCGATCTCTTCCGTGCCGGCACCGCAGCGCGGACACGACAGGCAACCGTCATGAATGACCCGATCGAAATGGAGTCAGGGTGCGTCAAGGCGTTGACCGTCTGGGCTGTCGAGCCAGTAGCAGTGTTCTCCGTCAACAGTCGCTGCGCACCCCCTGCTCCTGGGTTCCCGAACTCAACAGCAGAGTCGTCCGGGCCGTCCGGAACAGCTCTGCTGTTGAG
>JBOHFU010000317.1:0-4751 GCA_050699675.1 Pseudonocardiaceae bacterium | reverse complement strand
ATGACATATATACACCGTTTGAGTGAAGATCCGCATCCACATTTTCCGGGTAGCCGTTACGCCGATTGCGGGATGATCTCTCGCGCGATCGCTCAGGCACCAGACACTGACGTCCCGAGAACAGGAGACAGCCCCGGGTGGTGTCCCATCGTCTGAACCGCGCCGCTCGCGGTGTGGTGGCTGGTGTTCTCGTCGCTGCCGCTGCGCTGAGTGTGCCCACAGCCCCCGCGGTGGCCGATCCAGCTCCCGCGCCTGCGCCCGACCCAGCTAAGACCGCTGCTGAGGTTCGCGAGTTGAGCCGCCAGGCCGAGGTGATCACCGAGCAGTGGCACCTGGCCACGGATCGTCTTTTGGCCCGTCGGGCCGATGCGGATCGCGCTCGTAGCGATGCGGCGGCGGCGACGGCGACGGCCGATCAGGCCCGCTCGGCCCAACGTGCGTTCCGCGCTCAGGTCGACCTCCTGACCAGTGCCACGTTCGAGGGTGTCCGGATCAGCAGCCTGGCCGCGATGCTGATCAGCGACTCGCCCCAGCAATTCATGGAGCAGATGTCCGCACTGGACGTGCTGGCGGTGAGCAACAGAGAAGCCATGGACAAGCTCTCGGCTGCGGTCGCCCAGACCGAGCAGGCAGAGCTGGCCGCCACTGACGCCGAGACCCGGGCAGCCGTCGCTGAGCTGGACGCCAGTCGGATAGCTGGTGACGTGGCCCAGGCCCGGCTCGAGATGAGCCACCAGATCGATCTGGTGCAGGCTCGCCTCGGCAAGCTCACTCCTGACGAGTTCGCCCGCTATGCGTCGGAGGGATTCACCGACTTCCCGCTCGACATAGCGGGTGATGGGCTCGGGGTCAGGGCGCTGCGGGCTGCGCTGACCAGGCAGGGAGCACCGTACATCTGGGGCGCCGAGGGGCCGGTCACCTTCGACTGCTCGGGTCTGATGATGTGGGCCTACCGGCAGGCCGGGGTGATCCTGCCGAGGGGCAGTTGGGACCAGGCCAAAGTCGGGACCGCCGTATTCTCGGGACTGCTACCGGGCGACCTCATCGCGCTGTACTCCCCAGTGAGTCACATCGGTATGTACGTGGGGAACGGGCTTTACCTCCACGCGCCGCAGAGCGGCGACGTGGTCAAAGTCGCCAGGGTTCCGTGGCATGACGTCACGGCAATCCGGCGGATCGGATGATCTCGCTCTTCGGCTGGGCCGGATCGGCTGGGTAGTGGTGCGCGGCACTCGTGCGCCCGAGACTGTCAGCTCCCGAAACTGTCAGGGTGACCCACTAACGTCCGCCGTGACGAGATCACGAATGAGACGGGAGCCCGACATGATCGTGGATTGCGACCGATGCGAGGTGCGCGGCAACGCTTGCCAGGACTGCGTTATCACCGTGCTGCTCGGGGCACCGCCGGGGGGAGTCGAGCTGGATGGTGCAGAACGAAGGGCGCTGGACACCCTGGCCGAGGCGGGCATGGTGCCCCGGCTGCAACTGGTGGATCGTGGCGAACGTCACAACGGGACGCAGACCGGGACTGCCGCCCACGTGCACACGAACGCTGAGCGGTCGGCAACTGGCGGTGAGCGGTCCTCACGGTACGTGTGCTGATCGGGTGGGCCGAACATCTGGGGGGGGTGCATGACGTCGACCGTGCCCGGCGGTCGTCTCGCCCCATTGCGGGTGGGTCGGTGCTGGACAGTGCAGGTGACCTTTCGTAACCTTGCCGCGACCTCGCGGTAACTGCTTCCCGAACTGGGCGGCAACGCAGGTCGCTGCCGAATCGGCTTCGTCGAGGAGCTGAACCGGGAACCTTTTCCCAGGGTGAATCCGGGTGGGCACTCGCGCTCACCCGGAGGGCGCGCATCCACTCCCGGCCCGAACCCGTTTAGCCCGGTAGGCGGTCCGAGAGAAGAGGAGACAGACGCGACGTGTCGTCGCACCGGCTGAAGCGCAGCGCCCCGGCAGCGATCACCGCCGCAGCCATTGCTGTCCTGGTGGTCTTGATTCCCACCCCGGCCACGGCCGACCCTGCACTGCCCGAAGACGCCCCGCCCGCCGCGCAGCGACTGGTCGAGCTGAACCGGCAGGCTGAGGTGCTCACCGAGCGGTGGCACTACGCCCGCGACCAGTTGAATGCCCGCCGGGCCGACCTGGAGCGGGCCAGGGCTGAGGTCACCGCCGCTGCTGCCTCGGGGGAACGCGCCAAAGCGGTCGAGGGTCAGTACCGCGGGCAGGTTGATCGGCTGACCAACGCCTCCTTCCAAGGTGCGCGACTCAACGGGCTGTCTGCAATGCTGGTCAGTGACTCACCCGAGGACTTCCTGGACCAGATGTCGGCGCTGGACGTGCTCGCGGTGGACAACAAGCAGGCTCTGGACCGCCTCGCCGGTGCGGTTGCGCAGGCCCAGCAGGCCGAGCAGTCGGCCGCCAGCGCAGCGGCGCAGGCCGGCCAAGCCGAGCATGATGCGGCGCGGCTCGAAGGCGATCTGACCCGCTCTCGCGCCGAGATGGACCGCCAGATTCAGGTGGTCAAGCAGCGCCTCGCGGCGCTCAACGGCCAGGAGCGAGCCGCCTACACTTCCGGCGGTAGCATCAACTTCCCGGTCAACCTGGTCGGCACCGGTACCGCGGTCCAGGCGGCGCGCGCCGCGCTGAGCAAGCAAGGCTCGTCGTACGTCTGGGGCGGCGACGGCCCGATCACGTTCGACTGCTCGGGGCTGGTGAAGTGGGCCTTCGAGCAGGCTGGCGTGTTCGGTCTGCCGCACTCATCCCAGGCGCAGGCACGAATGGGGGGCAGCGTCAGCCAGTCGCAGCTGCGGCCAGGCGATCTCATCGCGCTGTACTCCCCGATCAGCCACATCGGCATCTATGTCGGTGACGGTTTCTACGTGAATGCGCCGCAGCCCGGCGACGTGGTGAAGGTCGTGACGGTGCCCTGGGGCCAGGTCACCGCGATGAGCCGGATCGGCTGAGCGGCGCAACCGGCCCCACGCAGGGGCTGCAACCCTCCGGAATGGTCACGGTTACCCTCTTGCGGTGCCGCGGATCTTGCTGGTGAGCAATGACTTCCCGCCCCGGGCCGGCGGCATCCAGGCCTACCTGCACGAGCTGACTATGGCACTGCCCGCGGGGGAGGTCGCCGTCTACGCTCCGGATTGGCCGGGAGCGGGGGCTTTCGACGCGCAGCTGTCCTTCCCGGTCGTCCGGCATCCCGGAACTCTCATGCTTCCCACTCCTCCGGTACTGCGGCGGGCCACCGGGCTGCTGCGGGAATTGCGCTATGAGACCGTGTGGTTTGGCGCTGCCGCCCCGTTGGCACTGCTGGGTCCAGCGTTGCGCCGCGCAGGGGTACGACGGGTGGTGGCCAGCAGCCACGGGCATGAGGTGGGCTGGTCGATGCTTCCCGTCGGCCGGATGGCACTGCGCCGGATCGGAACGGATGCCGACGTGGTCACCGCGGTGAGCCGGTACACCCGCCGCCGCGTCGCCTCCGCGTTCGGCCCCCAGGCCGCACTTGAACTACTCCCGCCTGGAGTGGACTGCGCAGCGTTTCACCCGGATCCCGGCGCACGGGCAGAGATCCGGCGACGTCATCGCCTGGGGGGGGCTCCGGTAGTGCTGTGCGTATCCCGGTTGGTGGCCCGCAAGGGACAGGACACGCTGGTGAAGGCGTTGCCCGCGATCCGGCGTCAGGTTCCAGGGGCCACGCTGCTGCTCGTCGGGGGCGGGCCCCGGCGGGCCGAGTTGCACCGGCTGGCCGAGTCGTGTGGCGTCGCAGGTGCCGTGGTGTGCACGGGATCAGTGCCATGGTCTGAGCTGCCCGCGCACTACGCGGCGGGCGACGTCTTCGCGATGCCCTGCCGAACCCGTGGTCGGGGGCTGGACGTCGAGGGGTTCGGTCTGGTGTATCTCGAAGCCGCGGCGACCGGCCTGCCCGTCATCGCCGGTGACGCCGGTGGGGCGCGGGAGACCGTCCGCGCTGGAGACACCGGTGACCTGGTGGACGGTCGTGACGTAGCGGCAGTGGCCCGGACCGTCGCAACGCTGCTTGCCGATCCCGAGCGGGCGGCGGCGATGGGCCGGCGCGGGCGAAGCTGGATGCTCCAGGAATGGAGCTGGGCGTGCCGTGCGCAGCGGCTAAGCGACTTGCTGCTACGCAGCTCGTGAGTGCGAAACAGTGTTATGAAACTGTTTCGCACTCACGAGTAAAGTGCGTCGATGTCGGCGGCGAAGTCCTTGACCACCACGGCGCGCTTGAGCTTGAGGGTCGGGGTGAGCTGACCACCGTCCTCGGTGAAGTCGACGGGTAGGATCCGGAACTTGCGGATCGTCTCGGCCTTCGAGACGGTCTTGTTGGCGTCGTCCACAGCGCCTTGCACCTCGGCGCGCAGGTCCTCATCGTCGATCAGGTCGGCGGCGGAAACGCCGGCCGGTTTCCCATGCTCGGCGCCCCAGGCCGGTAGGGCCTCGGCGTCGAGAGTGATCAGGGCAGCGACGAAGGGCTGCTTGTCACCCACCACCATGCACTGGCTGATCAGCCGATGAGCTCGGATCCGGTCCTCCAGTGCGGTGGGGCAGACGTTCTTGCCGGCCGCTGTGACGATGAGCTCCTTCTTCCGGCCGGTGATCCGAAGGAAGCCGTCGGTGTCCAGCTCCCCGAGGTCGCCGGAGTGAAACCAGCCGTCCATGACCGCTTCCTTGGTGGCCTGCTCGTTGTGCCAATATCGGCGCAACAAACCCGGGCTCTTGATCAGTAC
>JBOHFU010000316.1:0-4753 GCA_050699675.1 Pseudonocardiaceae bacterium | reverse complement strand
CTCACTCAGAACGATGCCGACGGCATCCGATTTTTCGGAAGTGGTCACCGGTTGATCGGGAACACGATCAAGGACATCAAAGCCAGCGGCTACCGTGACGAAGGTCCGCACACCGACTGCTTCCAGACCTTCAACAACGGCCAGGGCCCGCCCATGTATGACGTCGTCATCGCCAACAACATCTGCACGAATGTTGACGTCCAGTGCCTGATCGCCACGATCGACGAGCGGGGTGACCGTGGTGCTCCGGGGGGACCGACCACGATCATCTTCGAAGGTAACACCTGCGAGGTCAACGGTTCCCAGGCCGTCTTGCTACGGAACTTCTCCGACGTCGTCGTGCGGGGCAACAGCTTCTCCGGTCCCGGTGACCGCGCAGTGCAGCTCACGGGTGCGTCAAACGGCGTTGCCGTGATCGACAACACCATGACGGGTCAGATGCGCCCGTTCGAAATCGACCGGCAGTCCGAGCGAGGATTCCAGGAGTCCGGCAACACATCGCGCTGAATCCGCGGCCAGGTATGCCGGTACCGGTGGCCGCCCGAGGATCAGCCCTTCGTCCCCGGGCAGCGGCTCTCGCGCTCGGAGCCGGCCCGCTGCTGCCCTGAATCAATATACGGGTAACCCCTATGGGGTACTTGCCATGACTCCTCGTCGAACGTAGCGTCAGCCTCGTTCATATACCCCCGTAGGGTAGGAGGATGATATGACCGCCACCAGGTCAGGGTGTGGGGCGTAGCCCGGCGAGAGTGACGGTGACGAGCCGGCGGATTGCGGCGTTGGAGGGCAGGTTGCTGGCTGCGGTGAGGGCGTGCAGGCAGTAGCAGGCGAGCTCGTCTGGTGTGACGTCGTCGCGGATATCGCCGGCCTGTGCGGCTTCACTCAGCAGGGCTCGCAGCAGGTGGTGGAGCTGTTGCTGCGCGAGGGCGACCTGGTCGTCCTGATGTAGGAGTGTCGCGAGTTCGGTGCCGTGGGGCTCGCGTCGGTGGTGTTGGGCTCGTCGTTGGTGGATGTGGGCGTAGGCCTCGAGGACTGCGTGGAGTCGCTTGTCAGGGTCGCTGGTTTTATCGCGGACTTCGGCGAGATGTGCGAGGTGGCGGTTGATCTGACGGTGGTGCCAGGCGGCGAGGATCGCTTCGACGTCGGGGAAGTACTTGTACAGGGTCGCCCGTCCGATGCCGGTCTTCTCGGCGATCTCCGACATCTTCACTGAAGTGGGCCCGTGTTCGGTCGCCAGTGCCCAGGTGGTGTCCAGGATCGCTTCGCGCACTTCGCGACGGTGTGTCTCGATGGTGTCGTTCCACAGCTTCGGCACTACCGCAGTATACGCAACGACGCTGCTAAAACGAAATGACTTGACAGAGACACTATGTTTCGCAAACATGAGGCCACCAAGACCGGCCAAACCGGACTGCCTGGAGGTGCTCATGACTGACCGACGCTCTCGCTCGGACACCGGCGTGGGCCACGACCGCGAATCGAGTGGCAGGTCGCGCTGGACGACGGTGGTCCTGATCGTTGTGGCCGTTCTGGCCCTGGTGGTGGTCGTCATGCTTGTCGTGGGTGGTCCCGGTGGTCACGGACCCGGCCGCCACACGCCGTCCGGTGGCTCGCAAGCGCATCGCGACGGAGCGGCACCAGTCGCTCGTCGCTGGTCACCGTGCAACGTCGTCGCTACGCGAATTTATCTGAGAGAGGAACCAGGCAGTGGAGCGCGCGATACAGGTCAGTGATGTCGTCAAGACGTATCCGCTGGCCGCGGGTGAGGTCGTCGCCGTTGATCACCTCAGCCTAGACATCGCGCAGGGCGAGTTCGTCGCGATCGTGGGGCGGTCGGGTAGCGGTAAGACGACGTTGCTGAATCTGCTCGCCGGTATCGACCGGCCCACCTCTGGGATGGTTCATGCAGCGGGCGCCGATCTTGGTTCGTTGTCGGAGTCCGGACTGGCCGCCTGGAGGGGCCGCAACGTCGGGCTGGTGTTCCAGTTCTTCCAGCTGCTGCCGACCCTGAGCGTGGTGGAGAACGTGATGCTGCCGATGGACTTCGCCAAGAAGATCCCGGTTGTCGAACGCCGCGATCGGGCGCAGCACCTACTGGAACGAGTTGGCATTGGTGACCAGGCCGACAAACTGCCCGCCACGCTGTCGGGCGGCCAGCAGCAACGCGCAGCGATCGCCCGGGCGCTGGCCAATGATCCACCGCTGTTGCTGGCCGACGAGCCGACCGGCAACCTCGACTCCACTACGGCCGACGCCGTCCTGGAGTTGTTCGCCGACCTGAACGCCGAAGGTCGGACCATCGTGGTCGTCACTCATGAACGCGATATCAGGTCGATCGTCGGCCGAGAGGTGACCCTGATGGATGGCCGCATCGTCACCGACGGGAACGTGTCGGCGGGGTGACCACGTGAGCCTGCTGACAGTCAAGCTGCGCCGGGACCTGCGGGCGACCTGGTCCCGGTTTCTGCTGATGGTGATCGCGATCGCGATCAGCCTGACGGCGTTCGGCGGGGTGCTCTTTGCCTGGGTCGCCAGCGGCAGGGAGACCAGCAGCGCGTACCTGAGCACCGAGCCGGCGTCAGCGACGATCCTGCTCGACCAGGCCATCGACGCCGAGCAGATGGCGGCGATCGCGGCCGCGGCGCGTAGCCGACCGGGTGTCATCGAGGCGACCGGGCGCACCCAGTTCACCAGTGAGATCGAGGTCAATGGCCGTTCACGGGAGATCCCGCTGCAGGTGTTCGTGGCGGCGCCGGACGACCCGATGCGGATGGCGCACTTCGAGATGCAGCAGCGCAGCTGGCCACCGTGGCCTGGGGAAGTCTTTATCGGACGCGACGCGCTCACCCTGCTCGGTGTGGCGGTCGGCGACATCGTGACCGTCGAGACACCCAGTGGCGCACCGGTGCGGCTGCGGGTGGCGGATACCGTGTATGACCCCAGCCTCTCGCCCGCACCCCAGGAGCAGACGGGTCACGGCTATGTGTCCGCGGCGTCGCTGCCCGGGCCCGGTGGGCAGGCCCTTCTGGACCAGTTGAAGATCCAGGTCGCCGACCCGGGGCAGGCGAGGCCGAGCCGGGACCGCGACGTCATCGTGGCCGTTGCCGGCGACGTCGGCGAGTGGCTGCAGCGCGAACGCAGTCTGGCCATCCGTGAGATTCAGGTTCCCACGCCCTATGCGCACCCCCACCAATGGCAGGCTGACGCGTTGCTCCTCTCGCTGCTTGCCGGCGGGGCGGCAACCCTGCTGCTGTCCACGATGCTGGTCGCGAACATGCTCAATAACCTGTTCACCCAGCAGATACCGCAGATCGGCATCATGAAAGCGATCGGTGCGCGATCGGTGCGTATCGGGCGCCTGTACCTGGCGATGACGCTGCTGGTGGCTGTGGCGGCCACGCTGCTCGCGCTGGTTCCCGGCATCCTGCTCGGCCGTGTCGCGGTGGGAAACTTCCTCGGGTTCCTCGGCATCCAGGCCGCCAGCCTCGCGGCTCCCTGGTGGACGTACGTGGTGGTCCTCGCTGTCGGCCTCGGCCTGCCACCGTTGATGGCGCTGATACCGCTGGTCAAAACCAGCCGCACCACGGTGCGGGCGGCGATCGACCACCATGGCGTTGGCTCGAAGCCCAGCGCGGCGACCGGCGTGCTGGCCCGGCTGGGTCGCATTCGCCGCCTCGACCGCGGTCTGCTCATGGCGCTGCGCAATGCCATCCGACGTCCGGCCCGGTTCGTGCTGTCGGTGGGCCTGCTGGCCTGTGCGGGCATGGTGTTCATCGCCGGGATGTCCCTGAGCTCCGGTACGGAGGCGATAGCCGAAGAGCAGAAGGAACAGCGCACCTGGGATGTCGACGTGCAACTGGCCAGCCCGGCCCCGGTGGTAGAGGTCACCACCATGGTGGAGCGGGTGCCGGACGTCAGCCGGGTCGCGGCCTTGAACGTTGCGCAAACCGGCGTCGCCGGGCCAGGACAGATCCCCGTCACCCGCACCTATCCCGACCAAGGACACGGCCGCGTCGCGGTGACCGCGCTTCCCGCAGACACCACCATGTTCACACCTCCCAAGCTGCTGGAAGGCCGCTGGCTGAACCCGGGTGAAACCGGGGCGGTCGTGCTCAACCAGGTAACCCGCAACAACACCGTCCCCAGCGTTCACGCCGGTGACACCCTGCAACTGATCGTCAGTGGAAAAGCCACCACCTGGCGCGTCGCCGGCCTGGTTGAAGAAAGGGAGGGCGGTGGTGGTGGCGTGTACACCACGGCCGAGGGTTTCGCCGCCGCCATGGGGCAGCCGCAGCGGGTGAACCAGCTGCGGATCGCCACCAACAGCCATGACGAGCAGACCCGCCAAGCGGTTGCCGACGCCGTGAACAAGACCCTCACCGACGCGGGGATCGAGGTGAAGTCCGCGGCTTCGATCAGCCGGAGCGAGGCCATCTCCGCTGCTCACCTGGGTCCTGTCATTCTGATTCTGCTGGGGATCGCCCTGCCCCTGGGCGTGGTCGGCGTCATCGGCCTGGCCTCGACGATGAGCGCCAACGTCCTCGATCGGACCCGAGAGTTCGGTGTCATGCACGCCATCGGAGCACGCCCCCAGGCTGTTCGCCGCATCGTCGTCGCCGAAGGCGTCTTCCTAGCCATTACCAGTTGCTTGGTGGCGGTCATCCCGGCGCTTGCCCTCACCGCGGTCCTCGGCGCCGGGCTCGGCAACCTCTTCTTTTCCGCACCGCTGCCCTACCGGATCTCCATGCTCGCC
>JBOHFU010000315.1:0-4757 GCA_050699675.1 Pseudonocardiaceae bacterium | reverse complement strand
GCATTGGAGGGCAAGCTGGAGATGCCGCTCGGCCTGCGCCTGCAGCGCCGGATCGGCGAGGAAGGCACTCTCGCCGTGCGAGCAGACGTCGCGCAGCGCTCCCAGCCGGCGGCCGATCTCGCGCAACCGCCGACCGACGACCTCAGCGTCGACCAAAGCGTCCCTCGCGCAACCGGCTCCGCGTGCCGGCCGCCAGCAAGCGGCGGGCCGGTGCCATGTCGAGGTAGCGGTCGACGGTCCGGACCCAGTGCTCGACCCGGGCCCGGTCGTCACGTGAGACGAGCAGCGTGCCGTCGCGCAGGACGCGGTACGCCAGGGGGAGCGGCGCGTCGTTGAGGACCACGACGTCGGCGCGCGCGGGTGCGACGGCGTGGGTAATCGCTGCTGTGAGCTCTAGCCTGCGGTCCTCGGTGTCGCCGTCGAGGAGCACGGCGACGTCGACGTCGGAGAGCGGCCCGGCCTGGCCGCGGGCGTGCGAGCCGTACAGGTAGGCGACGAGCACCCCGGACTCGCCGTCGAGCAGCCGGCGCAGCCTCTCGGTCAGGTCGTGCGCCGGAGGCGTCGCGCTGACCCTGGCCTCGGTCATCGCGTCAGCCTACCGACCTGGCCCCGTTGCCTGTGGCTTGCGCCGGTACGCCGGTTCAGTCTGGTATCCCGGGACCGCCACGTCGGCGTCGACCACCCGGGTGCCCAGCGGCACGAGCGCGAGCACGGACAGCTTGAGCGACGCGAACCCGAACGGGATGCCGATGATTGTCAGCATCAGCAGGAGCCCGGCGACGACGTGCGCGAAGAAGAGTTCCCAGCCGAACAGGACGATCCACAGGATGTTGCCCAGCACGGACCACGCGCCCGCGCCGCGGTGGACGACGACCTGGCGCCCGAACGGCCACAGCGCATACCCGGCGAGGCGAAACGCCGCGATCCCGAACGGGATCGTCACGATCAGGACGCAGGCCAGCACGCCCGCGATCGCGTACAGCAGCGCGAGCCACCAGCCCGCCAGCAGGAACCACAGAATGTTGCCGATCGCGCGCATGGCTCCAGGATGCCTGAATCGGGGCGCCGCTTCTCGATCACTTTTGGTATGTGGGGGAGTGATCGAAGAACAGCTCGATGTGCCGTCGGGGCCGGTGCGGACCCGCAGCTCCCGCACCTGCTCGGGGTTCCTCGGCGGGGGCGCTGCCGTCGGGATCGAGGTGGGCGAGCAGCCGTTCGGCGATGCGCCCGAGTGCGGCGGGGTCGAACCGGCGGGCTGCGTGCGCGAGGGTCTGCTCGGCCTGGGCGGTCACCTGCGGAGGCGTCGACGGCGGGATCGGGGCATCGTTGCGGTGATCACCCGTAGGTGGATGGGTCCGAGCGCACCCGCGGCGAGTTCGGCGGCCGTGGCGGGCAGCACCGCAGGCAGCAGCTCACCCGTGAGCGACCGCCGCGGGGTGAGCAGCCCGGCCTGCTCGGCCCGAGCCTTGGCCTCGCTCTTGGACAGGTTCAGCACCCCGGCCAGCAACCTAAGTCACGCTCTATGTACTGAACCCCACGGTGGCCGGGGTGTCCGTTTCGCCCACTACCGGTAATCTTGTGGAAAGTGGCCCCTGACCTGCGGCTTCTCTGCGATGGCGAGCGCGTTTCGGCTGAGCGGGTGTCAGCCACGCGGTGACTGCGGGCACGCAGGCCGTGCTGGGCAGCCCCGACCTTCCTGGTCTCACACGTTGCGGCGTACCACGCAGGATCATGCCGAGCAGCGCCACGACGCCGTCGGGATCTATGGTGCGCAGTTCACCACCCGGTGCACCGACTGTGACCACCGCCCGTTCGGGCGGGCAGGGGTACGCCGCGTAGCCTGTCGCTACCTCCTTGCCGAGGTTCCGCCCCGGGGTAGCTCCCCGGGGCATCGGCAGGAGGTCTCGGCAGGGAGAGGGTCTTGGTGGACGCTGACGACGACGCGCGCACGATCGGCGCCCGGCTGCGCCAGATCCGCTATGCGCGGGGCAAGTCCCTGGTGGTGATCGCCGGACTGGCCGGGGTAAGCAAGTCTCATCTCCAACGGCTTGAGACCGGGGAGCGCGCTCTGGACAGCCGGTCCGAGACTGTGGCCCTGGCCAACGCGCTCCAAGTCGCCCCGTCCGAGCTGACCAGGCGGCCGGTGCCCGCGCCCGCGAATGGAGACGCTGACAGCGCCGAAGACGCCGTGCGCCTGGCGCTGATAGCGATCAGCCGCAACCGGCCCGGAGGGCAGGTGGTCGGCGTGGAGCAATTGCGGGCCAGGGCAAACGCGATCGAGAGCATGGACTATGACAGTCGTGGTGCCGCGCTGCCGGGGCTGATCCGGGACCTGCACAGCACCCTGTTGGCTGGGCGGGATGTGGCCGAACTGCTCGAACTCGCGGTGATGGTGCATGCCCAAACCACACGGGGATGGCTCTACGTCGTGGGTGCCCCGCTGGATTTGCGGCGGGAGGCTGCCACGCTGGCACTGAGGATGGCGCAGGAGCGCGATGAACCGATTGCGCTGGGTGTCGCCGCGTGGGGTGCTGTGATCGAGATGCTCGCGGCCGGGGCGTTCGGTCTGGCAGAGACCGAATTGGACTCGGTGACGGTGCCGACGAACACCAGCGAGGGTATGCAGCTAGACGGCATGCTCGCGCTGTCGCGGTCCCTAGTGGCCGCTGCAGACAAGCGTCCAGGGGACATGCAGGCACCGCTGGAGTACGCGACGGAGGTCGCCCAGCGCACTGGGCAGGGCAATGCGTTTCGGATGGGTTTCGGGCCCCTCAACGTCGGTCTGTGGCGCATGGCTGGCGCGCTGGAAGCTCGGGATCCCGATCAGGTGATCCAGGTCGCCGAGAGGCTGCGGCCGCAGGAACACCCCAGCCGGGAACGCCGTGCCACCTACTGGATGGACTACGGGCGCGCGCTGACCCGCGTCGGCCGACGCGACGAGGAGGCGATCGTGGCGTTGCGCAGAGCTGAGGAGCTCTTCCCGATGCGGGTGCTGCGCAACCCGTTCGCCCGCGAAGTGCTTGCCGAGCTGCTGTACCGTTCCCGTCGCGACGCGATCGGCCGGGAGCTGCGCGGGATGGCCTACCGCGCCGGTCTGCTCGTGTAGCCCAGCCGGGTGGTTTCCCTGGGCAGGGAAGCCACGGGCTTGATCGCGTTCATCGTCGACAATCGTGATCGACGTACCGGAGACACACCGCCACCAGCCCGAGCGCGGTCGCCTGAGCGCGGTGGGCCGCGCCACTGATGACGGCTGTCACACCACGCTGCTGATCGTCCACGAGATGGACGGCTCGTGGACGATCCACGGCCTGGGCGCACCCGGGGTGAAGCTGTCGAAGAAGGACACGGTCGCCCTGTGCGAGTCGATCCTGGGGCGTGCCCGGTGAGCGCGCCGCACTGCGACTGCATTCACCTGCTGGAGGCCACCGGCGACGCCCTGGCCGAGGGGCACCGGTACGGCACTTACCCGGCTCTGTGCGGGGCACTGCTGCGCCGATGCGACCTGCCACCCGCACTGTGTCCCGAGGACTGCGAGGCCGACTGCCCGCGCTACTGCCCGGAGTGCACCGTGGAGGCCGGCCGGCGGGTAGGTGTGTGGGTCATGACATCCGGATGAAGTGGGGCCTGTCCGTGCTGGACTTTCGCAGCCACGCCATCGACGACCGGGCCGACCATCCCTGCGGCGGCGTCTACCGGGCCGAGTGCGGGCACCTGCTGATGAGGCTCACGACCCTGCACGAACAGCCCTGCGGCAAGCCGTGCGCGGCGTGCGCCGGCACGCAGCTGGAGGTCGCGCGTGCCGCGTTGGACCGCGCCGCGGCCGCGCTGCGTCTGGTGCCCGGACTGCTGGCGCTGCCCTCGCCCCGGGCAGACGAGTAGACCCCGGCCGGCCGCCGGTTTGAGAGCGTTCGCCCCGTGTCCAGCTCCCGGCGGCCGGCCGGTCCCATAAGCGGCGGGAGCTGGTCGAGCCGATGCCCCCGATCCGACGGCCGTACTGGGGGCGCTTACGTCGGACAGAAGTCCCTTCGCGCGAACTGGGGAAACGAAGATCCCGATTGCAGGGAAGCCGCAGGTCGGAAGCTACTTTCCACAAGATCAGCAGTAGTGGGCAAATCGGACACGGGTCGACGTGGTGCGCGCAGGCGCGGGACGGATCCCCACACCTTCCATCCGCTGCCCCCGAGGCGCTAGCCGAAGTGGGGGTGCGGTGAGGTTGACGCGCGCCACGTCGGGTCTTCTCAGCGCAGCGACTGCTTGATCCGTTCCAGCCGCATACCGGGGGTCTCCTCGTGGGTGTCCAGTCCAGCGGCCACACGGGGTCGCGGGGCTCGATCGGCACCGTGGCGTCGGGTGAGTCGTCGCCTCGGTACTGAATCGGCGGTGGCGCCGTGGCGGTGTCCAGCGGCCGGACCAGGTCGTCTTCGATCAGCCACTCGTCGTCGGCGCACCCGTTGCGAGTACGCCAGACCTCGTGCAGGAACTCCAGATCGCTCATGAGCGCCGCCCTGACAGCGCGTCGTCGGTGACCAGCCGCGGTCTCCGCGAGGTGTCCAGCGGGTAGTAGTCGCGGGTGAAGCAGTCGGGACCGAAGTCGGGTCGCTCGATCAGGAGGTCGACCTCGGCGAGCGCCGGAGCACTGGCCGCAGTGACGGGGCCGGCCTGACTGATCCGCTCGTCGTCGGTCGCCCCGGTGGTGGTGTCCATCGCCATCAGGCACGCACGCCCGTGTCGACTACGAACGCGGCCGGTTGCGCCAG
>JBOHFU010000314.1:0-4769 GCA_050699675.1 Pseudonocardiaceae bacterium | reverse complement strand
ACCCACTCTCGCCATTGTCGGGGCGACTGGGGCCGTCGGCACCGTCATGATCGATATCATCAACTCGCGGCCATCGGTGCCCTGGGCTGACATCCGGTTGATCGCCTCGGCCCGCTCGGCCGGCAAGAAGATCACCGTGCGGGGCGTGCAGCGGATTGTCGTCGAACTCACCCCGAATGCCTTCGACGCCGTGGACATCGCGATGTTCGACGTCCCGGACGAGATCTCGAAGCAGTGGGCCCCGGTCGCCGTGGCGCGGGGCGCGGTAGTGGTGGACAATTCCGGTGCGTTCCGGATGGACCCCGACGTGCCGCTGGTCGTCCCGGAATGCAACGCAGCGGATGCTGCCCGCAGGCCGAAGGGGATCGTCTCCAATCCCAACTGCACGACGCTGTCGATGATGGCCGCGCTGGGTGCGCTGCACCGCGAGTTCGGGCTCACCGAACTGGTGGTGGCCAGCTACCAGGCCGCCTCTGGCGCGGGTCAGCAGGGGGTGGATCGGTTGCACGCCGAGCTCGCCGCAGTAGCCGGCAAGGGCGTCGGACTGCGCGGCGGGGACGTCGCCGAGGCGCTGGTCGCGGCGGGCTTACCCGCGCAGTCGCCCTTCCCGGCACCGCTGGCCATGAACGTGGTGCCGTGGGCGGGATCGCTGTCCGACGACGGCTGGTCCTCCGAGGAGCTCAAGGTCCGCAACGAGTCCCGCAAGATCCTCGGCATCCCGGGCCTCAAGGTGTCCGCGACCTGCGTGCGGGTTCCGGTGATCACCACCCACGCGCTCGCGGTACACGCGGTGTTCGCCCAGCCGGTCACCGTCGAGCAAGCCCGCAAGGTGTTCGACGCACAGCCGACCATCGTGCTGGCCGACGATCCGGCCGCTGCGGTATGGCCGACCCCCGCGGCAGTGGTCGGTAAGGACCCGACCTACGTCGGCCGCATTCGCCAGGCTCTGGATTTCGCGAACACGCTTGACTTCTTCGTCTGCGGAGACAACCTGCGCAAAGGCGCTGCGCTCAACACCTACGAGATTGCCGAGACGCTCGTGAGCGGGCGGCTCATCGGGCGGTGATGACCAGGTCTAACGTCTCGCGGACGCGGGACCAGTCGACGCTCGCACCCGAACCGGGCGGACAACTCAGGCGAATACCGAGGCGGGCACCTCGGTGCTGATCGGGGGGTGTGGTCGAGGTGAGCGTACTGAGTATGTCGGGCCGGCTGGCCGTGTCGACATCGGTGCTGGTGCTGGCAGTCGGGTGCGCAGGTGGGCCGCAACCGGCGGCTCTGGAGCCAGCCAAGCACCACGCGGAGAGCACCGGCCAGCCGGCTGGGCTCACCGGCCAGCAGCCCGCCCAGACCCGAGAAAAGACCATCTCGGCGCGGATCAGCGAGGGCAAGGTGGCAGGGGTGCCGGCCCGAGTCGAGGTGGATCGGGGCACCCAGGTACGCATTGAGGTGACCAGCGACCGGAGCGACGAGCTGCACATTCATGGTTACGACAAGACCGTGCCGCTGGCCCCGGGCAGCCCGGCCGTCGCGCAGTTCGTGGCCGACCTCCCCGGAGTGTTCGAAGTCGAAACCCATGACAGCGGGCTGTTGTTGTTCCAGCTCGTGGTGCGCGGATGAGCAGCAGACCGTGGCCTAGGCGGGTTCTCCGGTTAGCCGTGCTGGCGGTCCTGTTCGCACTGATCAATCCGGCCCCGGCCGCGGCGCACATCGCCGGCAGCGGTGGGTCGCCCAGCAACTATCGGACCGTGGTGACCGCAATCCGGCCAGCGGTACCGTCCGTGGCGGTGACCGTCGGGCCCGGTGGGCAGTGGGTGCGCGTCACCAACCAGGGCGCGGCGGAAATCTTGATCCTCGGCTACCGCGGTGAGCCGTTCCTGCTGTTGTCCCAGAACCAGGTGCGGGTCAATGAGCTCAGCAGCACCGCGGCCGACACCGGGCAGGCCCGGGGCAGCCCGGCGTTCCAGGATCCGGCGGCGCAGGATCCGGCGACCGGACCGAGGTGGGTGCAGCTACGCGACGGAGGCAGCGCCACCTGGACCGACGCCCGGATCGAGCCGCCGGTGGAGTCGCAACGGGCGTCCGGATTCTGGGCGCTGCCGCTGGTCGTGGACGGGCAGCAGGCCACCGTCCTGGGTAGCCGGGAGCTGATACCGCCGCCTTCGCCGTGGCCGTGGGTAGCTGCCCTCGGGTTGCTCGCCGCCGCGGTAGCCGCCATCGGATGGATGCGGAACTGGCACCGGCCGATGGCCGCCGTTATCGTCGCGGGAATCATCGCCTTTGTGCTGCACCTGATTGGCACCGGATTCGCTCCGCAACAAGGTGGACCGGTATTCGGTTGGGTCGGCGTCGGCGCGGTAAGCGCATTCAGCTTGCTGATCGGGGCTGTTGCCGTGGTCAGCACGTTACGCAGAAGTGAATCGGCGCCCGACCGGCTCGTCACGGTCGGGATCATGGTGTTACTGCTGGCCGCCACCGATATCAGCGTGCTGTGGTACTCCCAGCTGCCCTTCGCCGGCCCGGCTGTGCTGGACCGTGGCTTGACTGTGCTCACTTACGCCGCCGCGCTGGGGCTGCTCGTTGCCGGAGCGCGCCTGATCCGCGAGCGGAAGTTGGGCACGACCCAATCGGGGAGAGTCAGCCCTTGACGACCGACTTCCTCGCGCACGGGATCGGGGGGCGACAGGACCTGCCGTTGCCGCTGGATCTGTTGGTGCAGGGCGCCGTCTTGGCATTGCTGGCCTCCTTCTTCGGCCTGGGTGTGCTGTGGCGATCCCCGCGGTTGCGGGCAGGGGCAGCGGGTCGGGCGGTGCCGTTGCCGATCCAGCGGCTCGTGGACAGCCCAGGGCTCCGGTGGCTGCTGCGGCTGCTCGGCCTCGCCGGCACGGCGTACGTCGTCGCGACAGCACTGCTGGTACCCGACGACGGGCGCAACCCGCTGCCCTACGCGGTGTATGTGCTGTTCTGGGTCGGGATAGTTCCGCTGTCACTGCTGTTCGGTCCGGTGTGGCGACTGGTCAACCCGCTGCGCACGATTCACTTGCTGCTCGCCACGGTCACCCGGATTCCCGCCGACCGCGGACTGCTACCGCTACCGCCGTCGCTCGGCTACTGGCCGGCTGCGCTGTCGCTGCTCAGCTTCGTGTGGTTGGAGCTGGCCGCTCCGGACGGCGCCGCGGTCACCGTGCTGCTGCTGTATTTCACCGTCTACTCCGCCGTCCATCTCAGCGCCGCCGTCCTGTTCGGCCACCGCTGGTTCGCCACCGGCGACGGGTTCGAGGCCTACTCCACACTGGTCGCCACGTTGGCGCCGGTCGGGCGACGTGACGACGGTCGGCTGGTGCTTCGCAACCCGCTCGACGGGGTCGCCACGTTCGGGCCCGCGCCGGGCGTCGTGGCCCTGATCGCGGTGCTGTTGGGCTCCACCTTCTTCGACAGCATCTCCGGTTCGGCGGACTGGACCCGCACCGTCCAGGCGGTGCCGGTCCCGGCCACGCTGATCTCCACCGCGGGATTACTTGCGATGATTGCCATTGTGGCCATCACCTTCGTCGGGGCGACCCTGCTGGCCGGTCATGTCGGTAACCGCGGTCGAAAACCGGTTCCCGGTCTGCTCGCACACACCGTGATCCCCATCGTTGTGGGTTACGTCATCGCTCACTACTTTTCTTTGCTGCTCTTTCAAGGACAGCAGGCCATCGTCCTGCTCTCCCATCCGGTGGGTACCAGTGCGGAAATTTCCGGCGCCGTCAACTACGGTCTGATCACGGCTACCGGTATCGCTTTTGTCCAGGTAATCGCTGTCGTCGTGGGGCACGTTCTCGCGGTCATCAGCGCCCATGATCGCTCGGTCGCGCTGTTCCCCCGGGCTGACGCCGTCGTCGGCCAGCTCCCCCTGATGATCCTCATGGTCGGCTACACGGTCGGCGGCCTGACCCTGCTGTTCGCGGCCTGACCCGTGGCTGGTCCGCACCAGGCGGATCTTCCGGCGCCGGGAGAACGCCCGGTGGGCGCGTTCGGGCGAGGCAAGACTCATGTGCAGACCGCCGTTCACGCTGACAACCTCGGCACGGTCGTCGAAGGCCATCCCCCAGGCGACGATCCGGCCGTCGACCCGCTCGCCGTACTCCTCGACCAGCGCGAACACCTGCGGCGCCTCGTCGGCGACGAGTTCGCGCACCTCTTGGGCGAACTCCTCCTCACTGCACAGCGGCTCGAGGTCCACCGGTGCTGCATTGCTGTGGTCGTGACTCGTCATGCCCGCCTCCCCACCTCATCGGATCTCGCCCGGCGTTCGGGAGCGGACACGACGTGTCGCGTGTGGTAGCTCCCGACGAGCGTTCTATACTTGGGTTGCACCACCATGGACTGGGAAACCCGAAATATCAACGGGTTTCCTTTGAAGTCGCCCGGAAGGGGTAGCGTGCGCCAGCGGGCGGGCGCGCTACCGGACTTGGGGGAGGTCGAGATGGATCGCGGGGTCAGCCCGACGCTGCGGCTCTGGCAGTTGGCCGAGTCGTTGCGGGGCCACCGGGAGCGCGCGGAGCTGACCATCGAGCAGGCCGTCGCGCAACTGAAGCCGCACTCGCCACGCTGGTCACGCTCGAAGCTGCAGCGCGTCGAGACCCGGTCGTACGCACCGCAGCCCACCGAGGTCGAGCACCTGGCGGCGGTCTACGAGGTACCCGCCGACGAGACCACCGTTCTGGTCCGGATGGCCCGCGAGGCCCGGCAGAAGGGCTGGTGGCAGACCAGCGCGCTACCCAAGC
>JBOHFU010000313.1:0-4771 GCA_050699675.1 Pseudonocardiaceae bacterium | reverse complement strand
CCATGTCCTCGTCGGCGAGGCGCCCCAGCCTTTCTCCCATCTTTGACCGAGCCATAGTTGTGATCCTGTCCACCATGAGGCTGCTGGGTTGGCGTAGTCCGTTCATCGCATCAGCACTGATGGGAATGCGCAGCAGCGGCGCCTCGGTAGGGTCGGTCGTGAAGGCCCAGACGGTCACACCGGCCGCGGCGGCCTGCTGCACCGCGACCCGGATAGCGTCATCGCTGGCTGCGAAGCCCGGGCTCGCCATAGTCCACCAGGCTCTCTCGTGTCGTCGTCGCGGCGCGTCACCTTATCGTTTGACGACCTCCAGACCCGGCGTACGTGCCGGTGTGCCGGAACCTGCGCTCGACTAGCGTCGCCGGTGATGCTGATCAACCTGTACTCCGACACCCAGACCCGGCCGGTCGAGGCGATGCGGGCGGCGATGGCAGCCGCCGAGGTGGGTGACGAGCAGCGCGGCGAGGACCCCACCGTCAACGCGCTGTGCGCGCGGGTCGCGGAGTTGCTCGGCAAGCCCGCCGCGGTGTTCCTGCCGTCGGGCACGATGTGCAACGCGATCGGTTTCCGGCTGCACGTGCGGCCTGGCGGTGACGCGGTGCACCTGCACCCGACCTCGCATCCGATCGTCGCCGAGGCGGGTGGTCCGTCGGCGCTGTCCGGGGCGGTGCTCGCCCCGGTGCCCGGCGAGGCCGGCATGTTCACCGCCGGCGCGCTGGAGGCGGCGCTGTTCCCGGCCGGGAACCGCTACCAACCGCGCTCCCGGCTGGTGTCGGTGGAGCAGACCACCAACCTGGCCGGCGGGCGGGTGTGGCCGCTTCAGCAGGTGCGCGCGGTGCTGGAGGTCGCCGCGCGGCACCGGCTGCGCACCCACCTGGACGGGGCGCGGCTGCTCAACGCCGTGGTCGCCTCGGGGGTGCCGGCCGCGGAGTGGGCGCGCGGGTTCGACACCGCGTGGATCGACTTCACCAAGGGCCTAGGCGCGCCGGTGGGTGCCGTGCTGGCCGGCTCGGCCGAGCTGATCGAGCAGGCCTGGCGCTACAAGCAGATGATGGGCGGGGCGCTACGCCAGGCCGGCATCGTCGCGGCCGGCTGCCGGTGGGCCCTGGACCACCACGTGGACCGGCTCGCCGAGGACCACGCCAACGCCCGGGTCCTCGCCGAGGGGCTCGCCGGGCTACCCGGCATCACGCTCGACCCGGACACCGTCGAGACCAACATCGTGGTATTCCGGTTGGCCCACGCGCCCGGATTCTGCACGCGGCTGGAGGCCGAGCACGGGGTCCGGACGGGTGCGCTGGGACCTGATCTGGTCCGGGCGGTGACCCACCACGACGTGAACACCGCCGACGTGCACCGCGCCGTGAAAGCAGTCGCGGCGGTGCTCAGCGAAACACGGTGAGCACCGCGGCCCATGTGACGGCCGCGAATGGCGGACCGGCTCCGCGCACAAAGCGCATTCTGCGCCGTGTCAGGTCTGTAAAGCGCGCATGATGCCGGGCAACGCGCGGTGCAGTTCCCGCTGCCAGTACGGCCAGCTGTGGATGCCGGGCCCGTACGCATGGACCTCCGCAGGGATGCCGAGCTCACCCAGCCGGCGAACAAAAGCAGCATTTCCCGGGGCCAGCTGCCGCTCAATCTGACCGCCAACACCGGAGGGGACCCCCGCGACGTCCAGCGGGCCTGGATCGCTGTTACCGTAAGAGACGAACAACGAGATTCCACGCAGGTCCGCCGCTCTGGCGACTGGGTTATGCTGGCGCCAGATCTCAGCGTGCTGGATGCGATCGCCCCACAACTCCGGCGGGAACTGCCAGTCCGAGATATCGGTATCCAGGACTCCGCTAAACGATGCAGCCGCGGGGAACAGATGCGGCGAGCGGGCGGCGTAGAGCATGGCGCCCAGCCCTCCCATGGACAGCCCGGCCACCGCCCGGTGATCGCTGGCCCGCCAGTCACGGTCGAGCACCCCGAGCAGCTCAACCAGATGGAACGTCTCCCAGGCCGGTGGTCCGCCGCGGCCTTGGTTGAACCAGTCCGAGTAGTAACCCTGCGTCCCGCCCTCGGGCATCACGACCAAGAGAGGAAGCCCGGCTGTCAGGGCGGCAACATCGGTGGACCGGGTCCAGCACTTGTACGTGTCGGGATCATTGGACCCGTGTAGCAAGTAGAGAACCGGCCACCGACGGTTCGGGTCCGCCTCGAAGCCGACCGGCAACAGCAACAGCAACAGCAACCGCACCCTCGTCTCGCCGACCGAAGGCGAATCAATCACCACATCCCGGGTCCGATCATCGACTTTGCCCACCGAGACCACGCGAACAGCCTTGCTGGGGGCAGCGGCCGACGGCGCGCTCGGCGCTGCGCAGCCCCCAGCGACCACAGCACCGGCAAGCACCAGTGACACCACACCCAACCACCGCATACGTCTCCCGATCCCCGCCCACGACTCGGGCCGCCTTCAGCCGGACCGCACCAAGCACAACATCAGCAGCTCTCGCCACCAATGCAATTCGCTCCTTCGGCACCTGGAAAAAGCGGGTGATCACAGCCTCTGCGGTGCGGTGAGGCTCGCGGTCGCGGGCGTAGCCTTCTCGATGGCGCGAGGTGGTCCTGCAGGCGGTGGCCGGAACTGATACACCGGCCCCACCACGCGGCAACAAGGTCACACAACACCGCGCAACGGTGTGTCATGCTGCCCGGGTGGGCGCACAGGTCGTTTCCCTGCTTGATCGGCTGACCTATACCTACCCCCAGGTCGACCGGTTGCTGGGGCTGACCAAGGGCACCGCGCAGCGCTGGCTCAACGGCTACCGGAGCGGCGGGAAGCGCTACGACCCCGTCCTGCGCCGAGAGCGAATCGATACTCGCTGGGTCACCTGGGGCGAGTTTGTCGAGACTCGGCTGCTGGCCAACTACCGCGACGAGGACGACATCCCCGTGCAGCGCATGCGCCGGGCCATCGAGGTCCTGCGCGAGGAGATTGACGCGGACTACCCGCTGGCCCGCGGCTTTCTCTACCTGGAGCCCAAAGGCCGAGAGCTGCTCCTCAAGGCGCAGGCCATCGCTGGGATGCCAGAGCAGTTCGCCATGCTGACGCGCACGGGACAGATCCAGCTAGCGCCCTGGGTCTATGAGGTCGTCGAGAGCGCCGACACCGACGACAACCCGCTGCGCGACGTCGTGCGGCTCCAAGTCGCCCCGGAATTCCCGGACCTGCACTGGGACCCACGCAAACGCGGCGGCCAGCCAACTGTGGGTGACAGCAATGTGCTGGCCGCCACGGTCGCGGAGTTCGTCATGGCCGGCGAGCCAGCCGATGAGGTTGCCAGCTGGTATCACCTCACCGAGGAGCAGGTTGACCAGGCCGTCCGCTACCGGCGCAGCCACACACCGGCCGCGTGAGTCCAGGGCGCCCAGCCGCTGTCGACCTGGCACGGGTGCGCTTCTACGTCGATGAGCAACTCGCGGGCCTCGGTCTCGGCGCGAACGCGCCGAGGCTTCGGATGGCCTGATTGTCCTCAGGACACGCAATAGCCTCTGCCGAAAGATCCGTCGGCCATTCGGGATGGTTCCGTGCCGCCTACGGATCGATGGTCCGCCACGTGGGGAGGTCGCTATGCGAGATCGTGAGCCGACGATACGCAGCCGGGAGTTGGGTGAGGGATTGCGTCGGGCGATGGAGCGCGCCGGACTAAACGGCAAGCAAGCCGCGCATGTGCTCGGTTGGTCACCGAGCTGGGTGTCGCGGTTGCTGTCGGGCAAGCGCGGTGGCAGTGAGGTGGACATCGCCGCGTTCCTCGGCGTATGCCGGGTCAAGGCCCCGGAGCGGGACCGGCTGCTCGCGCTCTGCCAGGAGCTGAACACCCCGGGCTGGTTGCAGCAGCACGGTTCCCGACTACCCAAGCAGCTCGTCACCTTGATCGACCACGAGAACAAGGCCGTGACGATCGATGATTTCCAGGCTATTGCGGTGCCCGGCCTGCTGCAGACCGGTGAATACGCCCGCGCGCTGATCAGTCGTTCTGGAAACGTACCCGCCGAGGAGATCGACGCCGGTGGGTGCCGTGCTGGCCGGCTCGGCCGAGCTGATCGAGCAGGCCTGGCGCTACAAGCAGATGACGGGCGGGGGCGTCGGGGGTGAGAGGATCCAGTTCCCGTCGATCTCACGGACGATGCGGGGCATGATGGTCCTCGTGGCACTGGTGAACCTCGACGACGCAGACGACTTCCTGCGCGACTTGGCAATGCGCCATGGGATCCGACGTCTGGCATTGTTCGGCTCGGTGCTACGTGGGGAGGACACCCCGGCCAGTGACATCGACCTGCTCGTGGAGTTCGAGGAGGGCAGGACACCCGGTCTGCTCAGCATGGCAGAAATGGAGCTGGAGCTCGGTGCCGTCCTTGGACGAGAAGTCGAGCTGCGAACCTACGAGGACCTCAGCAGGTACTTCCGAGACGACGTCCAGGCGCAGGCGCGTGTGCTCTATGCCGCCTGACGACGAGGTCCGGGTTCGCCATCTCGTCGAGGCGGCCAGCAAGGCAGTGTCCTACGCAGCGGCTCGCAGCCGCCATGATCTCGATGATGACGAGCTGTTACGCCTCGCTCTGACGAAGCTGGTTGAGATCGTTGGCGAAGCGGCGAAGCACGTCAGTAACGATCTACGCGAATCCCACCCGGAGGTGCCGTGGTCGGCGGCTACGCGGATGCGAGACCGGCTCGTCCACCACTACTTCGACATCAACCTGGATGTGCTCTGGACCACGGTGA
>JBOHFU010000312.1:0-4782 GCA_050699675.1 Pseudonocardiaceae bacterium | reverse complement strand
GCGAGCACCGCACCCGGGTAGCTCGCCAGGAACTGCTCCAGCCACAGCACGCTCTCCGCGTCCAGGTGGTTGGTGGGCTCGTCGAGCAGCAGCAGATCAGGCTTGGACAGCAGGAGCCTGCACAACGCGACCCGACGCCGCTCTCCTCCGGACAGGTGCGTCACCGGCTCGTCGGGTGGCGGGCAGCGCAGTGCGTCCATGGCCTGCTCAAGCTGCGAGTCGATATCCCACGCATCGGCGTGGTCGAGCTCCTCCTGCAGCCGCCCCATCTCCTCCATGAGATCGTCGGAGTAGTCGGTGGCCATCTTCTCGGCGATCTCGTTGAACCGGTCGAACTTTGCCTTGATCTCCCCCAGTCCCTCCTGGACGTTGCCCAGCACGGACTCGTCCTCGTTGAGCGTGGGTTCTTGCTGCAGGATGCCCACGGTCGCGCCGGGGGCAAGGAACGCCTCCCCGTTGTTCGGTTGGTCGAGCCCGGCCATGATCTTCAGCACGCTGGACTTGCCGGCTCCGTTGGGTCCGACCACGCCGATCTTCGCGCCGGGATAGAACGCGAGGGTGACGCCGTCGAGGATGACTTTGTCGCCGTGCGCCTTGCGCACCTGCTTCATCGTGTAGATGAACTCCGCCACGACCGTGATCGTAGAGGGGGCCGCCGGGACCGGGCAGCGCGGCCGACCGCCGCCCAGCCCCGGCGCGCCAGTCAGGCGGGAACGGGCACCAACGGGCGAGCCGCTTCGGCCAGTTCGGACAAGCTCACCCCATACGGTGGGTCCACCCTGTCGAGCAGCTCCGCCCGATCCGTCCCGCCCTCCCCGGGTGAAGCCACGGCGTCCTCGTCTCCGGTGCCCGGCGGCTGCTCCCGACGGGGCTTACGCACGGTGGCCGCGCAGCGAGCCAGATCCGGACCGACCGCGTTGGCCTCCAGCTCGACGACCGATCGGCGCTCACCCTGCTCAGTGGTCCACTCCCGGGTGCGCAGCTTCCCACTGACGATCACCGGATCGCCCTTCACCAGGGAAGCGGCGTTCTCAGCGAGCCTGCGCCAGCAGTTCACCGACAGGTAGAGGCTTTCGCCGTCCACCCACGACTCCGACGTCCTGTCGAACCGACGCTCGTTGCTCGCGACCCGGAAATTGAGTACGAGCGTCCCGTCCGGACCCACCCGACGCGGCCGCATGTCACTGACCAGCGTTCCCACCACGGTCACCGGTGTCTCTCTCATCTCACATGCCCTCCTCGCAACCTTCCCTGCCGTCTGCGGCGGGGAGCCGACCCCCTCGGCCGGTACCGCCCAGGCTGCGCGACCAGGAGCAGCTCAGCTGGCCAACCATGATCAACATGGGGATAGTGGGGGTTGATGTGCACAACTGCGCAGGCGCGCCCCGGTCGGTATCCGGGATTGTCGGAGGTTCGTGCTAACCGCGTGCCGGGCAAACCGGTCGGGTTACGCTCGCCACGGACGCACGGTGTTCGGCTAAGTTCATCCGGTGTTGACCGAATACGTGCACAACGACGAGCTGCTGACCGAGCGTCTGTCGTTGCGTCGCCCTACGCCCGAGGATATCGACGCGATCCTGAGCATTCACCGAGATCCGCGCGCCTGCGCGCATAACCCGTCCGACGCGCTCGCCAGCCGCGAGGAAACGGAGACTCTGTTTGTGCGGTGGGACGACCACTGGACGCGCTACGGCTTCGGCTACTGGGTCGTGTGCTACCGCGGCTCGGCCGGGCCCGCTGGTTTCTGCGGGCTCAAGGTCATGCGGTTCCGAGAGCGGACGGTTCTCAATCTGCTCTACCGTTTCAACCCTGCCGTATGGGCCAACGGGCTGGCCACCGAGGCGGCGACAGCCGTCGTCGCCTGGGCCGGGAAACACCAGTCGCAACACCCGGTCATCGCACGCGTGCGCCCAACCAACACGGCATCCGCACGAGTCGCCGCTCGCGCCGGTCTCACCCGTGCCGAAAACCTCGATGGTCCTGGGTGCGACGGTCATGACCTGATCTTCGTCTCGCACTTCCCGGACCGCCATTCGGAGCCGTACCGCCGCTAAGTGAGTGCAGGTGAGACTGATGCGGTCCGACGACGGGCCTGCTGCGCCCGGCATGCCCGGTAGCCGGAGTGTCCGTTTTGCCCACTACCGGCGATCTTGTGGAAAGTGGCCCTTGACCTGCGGCGACCTTGCAATCGGGATCTTCGTTTCCGCAGGTCGCGCAGCGAGGGTGTCAGCCACCCGGTGACTGCGGGTACGCGGGCCGTGCCGGGCACCCCAGGCAGAGCGCGGCCGCGGCCCGCAGACGCGCCGCCCGCAACGCCGGGTCCTCCCGCGCGACGTCGTCGAACAGCTCGAACCGGCCGCGGCAGGCGGCCCCGGGCAGGTGCGGCGTATCGCGCAGGATCACGCCGACCAGCCGCACGACGCCGTCGGGATCCACGGTGCGCAGTTTCCACCACCAGGCGCCGCGATAGCCTGGCGCTCGCACACCCTCACCGGAGTGTTCCGCCCCGGGGTCGCTCCCCGGGGCATCGGTGAGGGGTCCTTACTCCGGTAAATGAAGTGGGTGCTCTGTGAACGCTGAGGAAGCGCGGACGATCGGCGCGCGCGCCCGCAAGATCCGGCGTAGGCGCGGGCTGAGCCTGGAAGTGGTGGCGGGACTGGCCGGCATCACCAAGACCTATTTGTCGATGTTGGAATTGGGCCAGCGCGGCTTCAACCGGCGGGGTCTGATCGAGGACCTGGCCAACGCGCTCGGGTGCTCGGTGGCGGACCTGACCGGGCAGCCCTACCCGGCGCCGGACCGTGCGACGAAAGACGCTCTGGCGACGCTGCCGAATATCCGGTTGGTGCTCAACGACTTCGGTCCCACGGACGTGCCGGACGTGACGCCGCGCCCACTGGAAGCGCTGGCGAGCTTGGCTGACGAGGCCAACGAGCACTGCGGCCAGGCGCACTACTCTCTAGCGCGCCACGACGTCGGCAGTCTGCTCGCCGAATCGCAGGCCAGCGCCCTGACCGTGCCGGCGGCCCGGCGAGACCAAGCGTTCACGGCGGCCGTCACTACGTGCTTCGTGGCCGGCGTGGTGTCCAGTCGTGCCGGCAACGTCGACCTGGCGGCGACCGCGGCACGGCGCGGTTATGACCTCGCGCAGCAGCATGACAACCCGGCGCTCTTCGGGTTCGCTCGCTGGTATTGGGCTCTTGAGCTCACGAGCATGGCAGCACGTACCCGGGCGCACGCAGTGCTGTCCGAAGGGATCAACGACCTGACACCAGCGGTGCAGTTATCCGCTGCGAACACGCTGGCCGCCGAGATCGTCGGCATGATGCATCTTCAACAGGCGCGAACCGCAGCACGGCAGCAACACGCCGATAATGCGCATGCGCATCTGGACGAAGCGGTGCACATCGCGAGCAGAGTGGGCGAGCGTAACGGGATGCGGCAGCACTTCGGGCCGACCAACGTCGCAGCGTGGCGAGTGTCGATCGGAGTGGAGCTAGCCGAGGGCGCCAAGGTCTATGAGGACGTCACAGCGGCTCCGATTGATATTGCCGCACTGGGCAGCCGTGAACGGTCGTCGTCGCTGCACTTCGACCTCGCCCGCGTGCTGGCGCAGGAGGATGGTCCACGGGACGCGGACGTGATCCGCCACCTGGACACCGCCGACCGCATCGCACCACAGCGGATCCGCAGCGACCCGATCGCCCGGGACCTGGTGCTCGCCTTGGACCGGCGGGCTAAGCGCCGGGTATGGGAGCTGGACAGCTTGCTTAACCGCTTCGGTCTCGGCGGTCAGGGTCCACGGAGTGTGGACAACTAGCCCGATCTTCACCGCAGTCTTTGTCGAGTGATTGATGTACCTGAGACGCACCACCACAAACCTGAACGCGGCCGGCTGACCGCCATCGGCCGCAGCACCGACGACGGCAACCACACCACGCTGCTGATCGTCCACGAGATGGACGGCTCGTGGACCTTCCACGGCCTGGGCGCGCCCGGGGTGAAGGTGTCCAAGGCCGACGCAGTTGCCCTGTGCGAGTCGATCCTGGGGCGTGCCCGGTGAGCGCACCGCACTGCGACTGCATTCACCTGCTGGAGGCCACCGGCGACGCCCTGGCCGAGGGCTACCGGTATGGGACCTACCCGGCTTTGTGCGGGGCGCTGCTGCGCCAGCCGGACCTGCCGCCCTCACTGTGTCCTCCGGACTGCGAGGCCGACTGCCGGCGCTACTGCCCGGAGTGCGCCGTGGAGGCCGGCCGGCGGGTAGGCGCGTGGGTCACATCCGGATGAAGTGGGGCCTGTCCGTGCTGGACTTCTGCAGCCACGCCATCGACGACCGGGCCGACCATCCCTGCGGCGGCGTCTACAGCGCCGAGTGCGGGCACCTGCTGATGAGGCGCACGACCCTGCACGAGCAGCCCTACGGGCCGGGCTGTGCAACACCTGCGCCGTGATCCAGGCCAACCGCGCGCTGACTCTCCAGCAGGAAGACCCCGACCGGCCGCCGGTTGAGCGCTTCGGCCCCCGCGTCCAGCTCCCGGCGGCCGGTCGGTCCCACAACACACCACCCGCAATGCCGTCTCGACCGACCTACGCCGCGGACAGCACACCCGCGGGCCTTCCGGTGCCCGGCCCGCAGTTCCCCGAGCCCTGCGCTGCGGGTGGGCAGGCCGGGGTCGGGCTCTGCGACCGCGCCGGCTGCGGGGCAGCTGCGGTGGGCGAGCTGCCCCACCGAGAAGATCCTGCACCTGGTCGACCCCGCCGAGGTCGCGGTGGCCACCG
>JBOHFU010000311.1:0-4791 GCA_050699675.1 Pseudonocardiaceae bacterium | reverse complement strand
GCGAGCGCCGGTCACACCTGGGGGGCCATTTCCGCCAGACCGCGTCATCCATCTCCGCCATCTCAGGCATGCCATGTCTGCCATGTCGACTGGCGGGTTGTCGGAGCCGGATTCTGATCTGTTTCCCACGGCCGACGGGCTATCGCGCTTGGAGCGGCTGGTGAGCCAGTGCACGGCTAGGCGCCGCGCGGGAGGATGACGCTACTGGTCCATCGTCGGATGGTCTCTCCATGCTCTGTGAGCAGGCCGTCGTGGGGGTCTGGCTGGATGAGCAGGGTGGGGCGTCCGGTGGTGGTGCGGGTGGAGGCCCAGTCGTGGTCGGCGGGAGCGAAGTCGTCATCGATCCAGGCGCAGGGTTCGCCGTTGATGTGTGCGGTGACGTGGTCGCGTTTCCAGAGGTAGCCGTTTGGGTGGCTGTTGGTGAGGGGGAGTCGGGGGAGATCGACGTGCGGCCAGGGCGGCAGGCCCATCCTGGGTGCGATGAGGGTTGCGGCGTCCGCGCGCCAACTGGTGCACCACACTGGGTTGAGGCCGGTCTCAGCAATCAATTCTTCCAGTAGTGGTCCGTGTGCGGGATTGAGCCAAATGGTCACGGGTTTGTCGTGGCCGGTGGGCGTGACCTGGTCTGGGTAATGGCTGGGTGGGATGTTCCCATCTTTACCGGGGAAGGGTATGAGTACGCCGTCGATGTCGCAGAGCAGGTACATGATGGCCCCAATACTTGTATCGGCGTCGGCGAAGGACGATCACGCTGTCGTGGTGGTCGTCTGCGCGCAGAGTCATGGCGAGCAGCCCGCCGGGGCGTATTGCCCGGCTGGCAGCGGTGAACAGGGATGTTGGGTCGGCGAAGCTGAACGCCCCGAAGATGGACAGGCAGATGTCGATGGACGCTGGCTGGGTTGACACCAGGTGGTCGACGGCGTCGGCGAGGATGAACCGGATGCGGGGCAGGTGGCTGTAGGCACGGCGTGCCCTGGTGATCTTTTGTGCGTCGTGGTCGACGCCGATTCCGGTGGCGTCGTGGTGGTAGACGAGGTGGGCCAGGTTATGGCCGCCGCCGCAGCCAACCTCGACAATGGCCTGTCCCCGCAGTTCACCGAGGATGGCAAGGCCGGGACCGATCCCGGGTTGGCGGGTCCATTCGAAGTGGGTGGGGGCCGCTACATCTTGAGGAGAGTGCAGGCTTCGGCGAGATGTCGGCCGATGGCGATGGTCCATGAGTCTTGTGCTTCCTGTGCCCAGCCGCGTTCGATTTGCTCGGTGAACCAGTTGACGACCCAGACCCGGTGCCACCCCAGCGCCCAGGAGGCGGCGTCGAGTCCGCCGCGCATCGCCAGCGCTTGCCGTGGGCCTCCCGCGGTGATGTAGGACTCGATCAGACCGAGGGTGCGTACTGGTTGTGGATCATCGAGGGTGCCGTGCCAGGACGCGAGGTCGAGCAAACCGGGGCCGATGAACGCACGGGCGAAGTCCAGCAGCCGCCAGCCGCTGGCGCTGATGTGCAGCGATGTGGGATGGAACTCCGAATGGCACAGACCAAACGGCGGCAGTTCAGCGCCGGAGACCCGGCCAGTCGCTGCGGCGTCGAGGGCACGAGCGTTCTCGACTAGATCAGCCATGCCTAGTCGTTGCAGGCTGCTGGTGATCCGCGGTGGCAGGCTCGCCAGGGCGGTGGCATCGAGACGGGTCATGCCGGGCGCTGCCGCCGCGACCCGGTGGAGGTGCACTGCGGCGCGTGCCCCGTCGTGGTCGTCGGCGTCTCGCACCGGTTCGCCCAGGTCTTCCAGCAGCATGCCGAGCATGCCGGGAATGGTCCGGGCCGCGCGTAGTGCCGGAACGGGTACGCCGTTGCTCGCGGCCAGGCGTAGGGCGACGTGCTCGGTATCGAATGGTGCATCGGCGTACTTGAACACCACGGACGCCCCATCACCGAAGTGCAGCCGTTCGACACCCGAGCGTGCCCAGACCCGCAGGGGTTCACGCTTGGGGTCATCGGGCAGTCTTGCGGAGGCCAGCAGCGGGGGTAGCAGGCCGGAGACGTCCGTGGTGTTCATCGCGATGCCTCTCAGTCCTGGCTGCGGCAGGCGTGGACCGCCGCTAGCCACTCGGCGCGGAACGTGCTCAGATCCTCCCGGAACTGCGTGATCGAAGCCCCGTAAGGCACGCACGCGCCACCGGACTGGTTGGGCACCGACTGGCAGCCGTGCACCAAACGCCCGCCCAGCGCGGCGTGCGCCTTGATCGACTCGACGCGTCGGGATTCGTTGAACCAGGTGGCGTGGTACACCTCGTCGAGCATGGCGCCGGTGGCGTCGTCGAGGTCGAACACAACCGAGGTGGCCGCTGGGAAGAACCAGCATGGGCCGATGTTGCTGATCGTCCCATCGAGCTCGACCTTGTTCAGTGCCATCAAGGTCGCTGCTTCGCGAAGCATCCGCAGCTGCTCGGGGCCGATTTGCTCCAGACCGGAGACCGGCAGCAGCTCATCACGGAATAGATAGGCGTATACCTGCCATGCGATCGAGAGGACCTCGGCCGGGTCGCTGGTTGTCCGGCTGTGGGTGCGGATGAAATCCAGGCTGATCTGCTCCAGTGCGGTCTCGGTGGATTCCGTCAGGTCGAGCAGCTCCTCGCGGACGCCGTCCCAGTCGCAGACCAGCCACGACGAGGAGCCGAACCGGAAAAAGTACTGCGCTGGGTCGATGGTGATTACTTGGCCCTCGATGGTGATGCCGGGCATGCGGTTCCAGCGCGCATCGAATGCCTCTGGCAGTTCGACGCTGATCACGGGTAGGGCGGTGGTGGTCATCAGCTCCTCCTTAGCTTCCCAGTGGCTGAGCCGCTATCCGCCCGGTTCCTCCGGGTCGGCCCGATCCGACCACCACAACTGTGCCGTAGGGTGCGTTTCGTGGCACGTGTCGTGACGGGAGGTGCGGGGTGGCTCATGGCATCATTGTGTGTTTGGCCTGCAGCGCGGCGGCTACGAGAAAACATGTGCCGTTCACGTGCCGTTTACGTGCGAGGTGAGCGAGATGGCAGCGCCCGAGCTGGACATCATCGTCGCCGATCTTGCCCAGCTGGTGACTCCCGGTCTTCGATCACCCCGTGCTCATCTGGTTGCGCTGCCGCACCTGGCCGCCGTGCAGCATGAGCTCGCTGGCGGTGCTAGTTCGCTCGCCGATGCTGTCGAGAACGTTGTGAACCGTGGTCTGCAAGCCATGGGGACCCACACGCACGAGAACCCCACGAGTCGCCTGGCTGATCCGGTCGCGGCTCTGCGCGCGGTACTGGCGTTGCGGCCCGGGTCGGAGAGAGTCAAATCGAAGACGAGGAGGTTTGCGGCGGCACAGGCATTGGGACTCCTCTCGGGCGACGGGTGGCGAGCCCATCACGAAAAGGCCCTATTGCTCGATCTGGCGAAAGCTATCCACGCTATAGAAGTCGACTCGCTCGTTCTCGAGGAAAGCTCTCCGCAAATCGCTGAGAAAAATCTAGACAGCAGTAGACCGGGAATAGAGAAATTCTATTCCGACTTCGTCGACATTGCGGACGACTGGGAATCCCTGTTTATGTTCTCGTCCACTCTTGACTTGGCTATCATGTACAGTGCGACTTGGCGAAACACCTGCCGGAAACACCTGCACGCTATTGCTGGACGCCCTGAGGGCAGGATTCGTGTCGTACTGCCCGACCCCTCTGCCGACTCCGTGCTCATCCCGCTCTACGCCCAAAATCTGGGAATCACCTCGGAAGACTTGCGCGGGAGAGTCCACGCGGCGATAGCGGACTTTCGTGCGATGGAGCCTCGCCGTCACGTCGAAGTGTACGTAACCACTAGGGCATTTCGGCACGCGGTCTACATGTTCGCGGATCGCGCCATACTAGCGCTCTACGCCCTATGCGGCGAGCGCATCCCGACTCCAGCTCTGCTAGTATCCGAAGGGGGACTACTGTCGTTTCTGCGGGTAGATTTCGATCGCTTGATCGAGCAGAGTGACCGCATTTCGTAGCGTCGAGAGGTGGAGAAAGTGGATTTTGTTCGGGTCGACTTCGCCCTGATCCCCGACGAGCCGCTCTTCGGGTCGGTAATCCGAGCCAGTCAGGCGATTACCGATGAATTCTACTACAACGAGAACATCATTGACGACAAAACCTTTCCCCCGCACCTGAGTCTCCACATATGCACTGTGCCCCAAGGTAAGGTTCAACAAGTAATCGACGAGCTCGGTGCGCTGGCTGGGAGAGTCGATCTGTCAGACATCAATCCACTCGGGATCGAGCCGTCATACGGCGGTTATGTGATGCTGAGCATCGAGCGCACGACAGAAATTATGACCCTGCATGAGGAAATTCTCGGACTGGCAGCGTCGGCACGCGAAGGAGTCGGCGCAGACAAGTACGGCAGTGAGTATATCCGTGATTCCTTCGTGCCCCATGTCTCCCTGGCGAAGGTCGATCTTCATGATCTGACCAGCGCGGCCGCCATAGGAAGACAGGCCCTCGGTAGCTGCGACCCCACTCGAACCCGCACACTTGACCTGTGCGACATCGGCCCGCGTAGCGAGCGATGGGATATCCTCGCCAGTTTCCCGATCGGGAACCCCCAAAGCTCTGAGCGCTGCTAGCCGACTACACCCTTGCGTGGTCACCCAGCAGTGTGGCTGAATCGTAGTGCAAACGCTTCTGCACCGGGGGGTTCACTGTTGCCAGCACGTCGGCTATGTCGCGTCCCGCGGTGCCGGAGCCGAACAGGTCGCTGCGCTCATAGCGGCCGTGTGCGATCTGGGCACG
>JBOHFU010000310.1:0-4794 GCA_050699675.1 Pseudonocardiaceae bacterium | reverse complement strand
ACCTACGGCGACCTCCCGTGGCCGATCTACCGGGTGGTGCCCAGCCGCACCGAACGGCTGGTCGATCTCGATGAGGGCCAGCTCGCCGAGGCTGGGTACCTGCTCGAGATCGACACCAGCGGCGAGCTGGTGTATCGGGATCGGGACGACGCCGTGGTCACCGATCCGCAGTCCCGGGAGGTCTTGGTGTCCTGCTTGGACCCGATACCCCGCCGTAGTCCGGCCACGGGCCCTTGACCCTGTCCCAGCTCACCATCGGGGTGCTGGGCGGTACCGGTCCGCAGGGTCGGGGCCTGGCCTACCGCTGGGCGGTCGGTGGGTTGTCAGTGGTGATCGGGTCCCGGGACGTCGGTCGGGCCGAGCAGGTCGCGGCCTCGCTGCGGGCGCGCTCCGGCTCGCAGCGGGTGCGTGGTGCGGACAATGCCGGCTGCGCGGCTGAGTCGGACCTGGTCGTGGTGGCGGTGCCCTTCGACGGTCACGCTGCGCTGCTCGAGTCACTGCGCTCGCCGCTGGCCGGCACGATCGTGATCGACTGCGTGAACCCGCTCGGCTTCGATAAGCGCGGCCCGTTCTCGCGGGCCGTGCCGGAGGGCAGCGCTGCCGCCCAGGCCCAGGCCCTGTTGCCCGAGTCCCGCGTCACAGCGGCGTTCCACCACGTTTCCGCGGTACTGCTGGACGACCCCGAGGTGACCAGCATGGACAGCGACGTGCTGGTGCTGGGTGACGACCGTGAGGCCACCGATCTGGTGTGCACGCTAGCTGACGCGATACCCGGCGTGCGCGGCATCTACGGCGGGCGGCTGCGCAACGCCAGCCAGGTGGAGGCGCTAGCCGCCAACCTTCTCGCGATCAACAAGCGGTACCAGACACACGCTGGGATCCGGATCACCGGCCTCTAACCCCCGGCGTGTCCGGCTCCCATGCCCGGTGTGTCCGCACCTCAAGTACACCGGATTGGCCCGAGGAGCGAGAGCTCCTACCGTGTCGGCTCGTGGTCTCTGAGCTGCCCGACGATGCCCAGCGGTGGACCGCCGCCGAGCGAGAGCTGGCCTTGCAGGTGCGCGAGGGCCGGACGGTGGTCGTCAACGTGCGCCGCGGCGGCCCGCATCGCCACCTCGTGCCGTGGCTGGTCGACCAAGGAATGATCAGTTACGTCGGTCACGCCGGGCCACGCCACGCCTGGCCGCAATCGGATTTCGCCAACCCGTTCGTGAAGCAGGCCGGCACCGACCGGGAGGCGATGGTGCGCCACTACCGCGAATGGCTCGCCGACCAACCGGAGCTACTCTCCCGGATCAGCGACGGGGAGCTGACTGGGCGAGCGCTGGGTTGCTGGTGCGCACCGCAGCTCTGCCATGCCGACGTCCTCGCCGAGCGGACAGCCTCGTGACCCGGCACCAGCCGGTGTGCACGAATGCAGGACACACCGTGCTGGGAGCCGGACACGCGGGGCAGGGGTCAGTGGTAGGTGTGTTCCGGGCCTGGGTATGCGCCTGAGCGGACATCCTCGGCGAAGCGGCTCGCGGCGTCCCACAGCCCGGTGCCGAGTCCGGCGTAGGTCTTGACGAACTTCGGCGTACGGCCGCCGGGAACGCGGAAGGCCGCCATGTCCTGCCACACCAGTACCTGGGCGTCGCAGTCCGGACCAGCGCCGATGCCGATGGTGGGCACCCCGGTGGCTGCGGTGATCCGGGCGGCGAGCTCGGTGGGCACCACCTCCAGCACGATGGCGAACACGCCCGCGGCTTCCAGCGCCTTCGCGTCTTCCACCAGCCGCTCGCCCTGCTCGCCGCGGCCCTGCACCGAGTAACCGCCTAAGGCGTGCACCGACTGCGGGGTGAGCCCGAGGTGGGCCATCACTGGCACGCCGGCCTCGGTCAGTGCCTCAACCTGGGGCACCACCCGGCGACCGCCCTCCACCTTCACGGCATGGGCGCCCGCCTCCTTGAGGAAACGCGCCGCGGTGTGCAGTGCCTGCGCAGGGGAGGACTGGTAGGAGCCGAAGGGCAGGTCAGCGACGACGAGCGCGCGACGAGCCCCGCGGACCACCCCGCGCGCCAGGGGTATCAGTTCGTCGACGGTCACCGGCACCGTCGTCTCGTAGCCGTACACGACGTTGGCCGCGGAGTCACCGATCAGCAAGACGGGAATACCCGCGGCATCCAGAAGAGTCGCGGTGGAGTAGTCGTAGGCGGTGAGCATCGCCCACTTTTCGCCGCGACGCTTGGCCGCGAGAAGGTCCTGGATGCGGACCCGCTTGACCTTCTGGCCCGGGTCGATCGGTCCGCCGTACAGGGTTGGCTCGACAGCAGCTGCGGTCATCGTTGACCGTCCTCCCTCGAGGCCGGCAGTCGTTGCCGGTCCCCGGGTTGTGCCGGATGGCTGATACCGAAAAGCGTGGCACCGATGTCAGTGCCTGGCATTAGCGTGCGACGAGACTCACAAGGAGAGCCATGACCACAACGTGGGTACACACCGTGCAGGAGAGGCCGGCACACCGGGGGTCAGGATTGTTCGCGCCAGCGGTTGGTGATCGGCAGCCGCCGGTCCCGACCGAACGCCTTCAAGGTGATCTTCGTGCCAGGCGGGTACTGCCGGCGTTTGTATTCCGCGGCGTCCACCAGCTGCACGATGTGCTCGATCAGCTCCGGCTCAAACCCCGCGGCCACCAGGTCGCCGAAACCGCGGTCGCCCTCCACATAGCCGTCGAGTACGGCGTCGAGCAGCATGTAGTCGGGCAGCGAGTCGGTGTCGACCTGGCCAGGACGGAGCTCAGCAGAGGGTGGCTTGCCGATCGAGCTCGGCGGGATCGGCGGGGTCTCGCCCCGCTTCTCGGCCACCGCGTTGCGCCACCGCGCCAGTGTCCACACCGCCGTCTTGGGCAGGTCCTTGATCGGCGCGAACCCGCCGACGGCATCGCCGTAGATCGTCGAGTAGCCCACCGCCAGCTCGGATTTGTTCCCGGTCGCCAGCACCAGATGGCCATGCTGATTGGACAGCGCCATCAGGGTCACCCCCCGGCAGCGGGCCTGGACGTTCTCCTCGGCGAGTCCGGACAGGCCGAGCTGTCCCACGAACACGTCGACCATCTCCCCGATCGGGTGCACCTGGTAGTGCAGGCCGGTGCGCTCGGCGAGGTCGGCGGCATCGGATCGGGAATGCGGAGAGGAATACGACGAGGGCATCGACACTCCGTACACCGCGCCGGCCCCCAGGGCATCCACCGCCAGCGCGGCACACACCGCGGAGTCGATACCGCCGGACAGCCCGAGCACCACCGAGCGGAATCCGTTCTTGCGCGCGTAGTCGCCCAGGCCGGTGACCAGCGCGCCCCATACCTCGGCCTCGTCGGACAGCGGCTCGGCGATCGCTGTAGCGGACGTAGGCGGGTAGGCCGGCAGCGGTTCCTCGGTGAGGACTACCCGGGCAACGTCCAGCCCGGCGTAACGGCCCGCGGCCCTGGCCGCCCCGCCGGGCAGGTCCATGTCGAGCACCAGAAGCTGCTCGCAGAACTGCGGCGCCCGCAACAGCAGTTCGCCGCGCCCGCCGACCACCATCGAGTCGCCGTCGAAAACCAACTCGTCCTGACCTCCCACCAGGTTGGTGTAGGCCAGTGGCGCGCCCGCTTCGGTGGCGCGTCGGGTCACCAGCTGCAGGCGAGTGTCGTCCTTTTCGCGCTCGTAGGGCGAGGCGTTGGGGGAAACCACCAGGTCCACCCCGGCCTGCGCCAACGCGGTGATCGGACCGCCCACCTGCCAGATGTCCTCGCAGATCACCATCCCGATCTCCAGGCCGTGCAGCCGGAACACGGTCAGGGCGGTACCGGGTACGAAATAGCGGCGTTCGTCGAACACCCCGTAATTGGGCAGGTGATGCTTGAACTGGCGGGCCACCACCCGGCCGCGGTACAAGACCGCGACTGCGTTGCGGGGACCGTGGGTGTCGGAGTCCAGATACCCGACGACGGCAGCCATCCCCCCGCAGCCGTCCTCAGCGAGCTGCGTGGCCAGGGCATTCAGAGCCTGCACCGACCCGGCGACGAAGGACTCGCGCATCGCCAGGTCCTCCACCGGATAACCGGTCAGCGCCATCTCGCCGAACACCACGATGTGCGCACCCGCGGCGCTGGCTTCCCGGCAGCAAACAGCGATCATCGTGGCGTTGCCCGCGAGATCACCCACGCAGGGGTTCACCTGAGCTAAGGCCAGACGGAGCTGCGCCATGACCTCATCATCCAGCACAGTTGCGGGGAGCCACACCGAACATCTACGCGGGGCTCACTAGGATTCGGCGAATGCCCCGCTCGTTGCGCCCGCTGCGGCTGACCGCTGTCCTGGCGACCGTGCTCGCCCTCGGTGGTTGCGCTGCCGGGGCCGCCGGGGAACGCCAGCCTGCCGAGGTCGCGGGATCAAGCCCGGGCGCCCAGCGCGACGAGGGCCCCACCGGCCGGGTGCCACCGGGGTTGGAGCGGTTCTACGGCCAGGATCTGACCTGGGGCGGCTGCCAGGAGTTCGCCACCACCGAGCGCGACCAGGATTCGTTCGCGGATCCCGCGCTGCAGTGCACCCGGGTGGAGGTGCCGCTGGACTACGCAAACCCGCAAGAGCGCACCGCACGGCTCGGACTGCTGCGCCGTCCGGCCGACAACCAGCAAGAGCGGCTGGGTTCCCTGCTGGTGAACCCCGGCGGTCCCGGTGCTTCGGGGATGAGCGCGGTTGCGTCGCTGGCCGGGACGGTGGACGGCACTGATCTGGGCCGCCGCTTCGACCTGGTCGGGTTCGACCCTCGAGGAAT
>JBOHFU010000309.1:1370-4798 GCA_050699675.1 Pseudonocardiaceae bacterium | reverse complement strand
CTCGTTGACGCCAACCTCTCCCCGCGGGTTGCAGCTCGGCTTTGTGATGGAGGCTATGAGGCATCCCACGTTCAAGATCATGGGCTACTGAATGCTGACGATGAGAAGATCCTTCGCCACGCCCTCGACGCGGGCCACGTCATCATCTCTGCGGACTCCGACTTCGCAACAATGCTCGCACTTACTGGCATGACCTCACCGTCGTTGATCTTGCTGCGTTCTGCGGACCACCTCAGCCCTACTGAGCAGGCACATCTCCTGCTCGCCAATCTTCCGGCGGTGCTTCAAGATCTTGATTCTGGATGTGTTGTCTCGATGAGCCGGAACCACCTGCGTGTGAAATCACTTCCCATTCGGCGTTGAGCCCTATCCATCACCGGCCGCAGCAAGGCCGGTGTCGTCGGCGAGTCGCGGTGACGCTGGCCGAGTTGTCGGCGGGGCCGCACCACGCCGAGGACCCAGCCAAGCGGGCCCGGCGCATGATCGTCCTACACTACCAACCCAAGTGATTTCGCCGGTCTGGACGATCTCGCGACAGTCGTCCCAGTGCAGCGACCATGATCGTCCGGACAATGATGCACGAGCTGGTTACGTTCCGCGCACCAACGCTGACCAGTCCCAGACATCAGCAAGTTCACTGCTGGCAGGGGCGAGCGCGCGAGCAGACCGGCAGACACTCCCGGTCGTGGTCCTGGCCCAAGCATGGCGCGGCGCGGCGCACGCGAACCCGTCTCGGCTGCTCCGGGGCTGCCAGGCGACTCCGGATACCGAGAACCTCGGCAAGGCTGAGGTCGACGCGGTCTTCGAAAACCGTCGAGGCAAGACCGTTGGAATCGACGTCAACACAGCATCCACCGCACTCCCCCGTCGAGGCGGCTGGATGCCCACGGTGACCAGGTCAGGAGCCTGCCTGCAGCTTGGGCGATGTGCGGCCAACGTTGGATGGTCTCGATCAGCCGGTCACCGCCGGTAGCACCCAGGCCGATAGGGTGCAACCCTGGTCAGAAAGCTGCCATCGACAGTTAGCAATGACCTGCTCGCCGTGGGGGATGCCAACGTGCGCAACGGCAGTGACGCCATAGGGGAGATGTGGTGGCCAAAGTATTCATCAGCCATGCCAGCGAGGACACCGCGGTAGCCTGCGAGCTGCATCGGTGGCTGGTCGAGGCTGGTCACGAGGTGTTCTTGGACCGGGACCTACGCGATGGTATCGCGGTCGGTGAGGACTGGGAGCAACTGTTACATGATCGGCTGCGGTGGGCGAATGGGATGGTCTGCGTGGTCACGTCGTCCTATGTAGCATCGTCGTGGTGCTTCACCGAGGTAAGACTTGCTCAGTCGCGGGGCAGCCGGCTGTTGCCGGTGCGGGCCGAGCCGGGAATCGCTCACGTCTTGCTGAAGTCCATCCAGCACACCGACCTCACGCCTAATCGAGAGATGGCCCGTGCCGCGTTGACCGAGGCATTACGGCGGGTCGATGAAATCGGGGACCCGGACTGGCCTGAGGATCGTTCTCCGTTCCCGGGATTGTCCCCGTTTGACTTCGACCGGACCCGGGTGTTCTTCGCTCGCACCGGTGAGGTCAAACAGCTTGCTGAGCTCCTGCGCTCTACGGCTGAGCGTGCTGACAGTGCGACGCTGTTGGTGGTTGGCCCCTCCGGATGCGGTAAATCGTCGCTGCTGCGCGCCGGGCTGCTGCCCGTGATGGCCGGTGAACCAGGCTGGTGGACGCTACCTCCGATCGTGCCCGGTGCCGATCCCGTGGGTGCGCTAGCCCGAGAACTGGCCGCCGCATCACGAGAGCTCGATCTGAACTGGACAGCGGAACACCTCCGTCACCAGCTCGATGAGGATGAGGGCGGCCTGGCAAAGCTAGCCGAACAGTTGCTGACAGCCGCTCTGGGAAGCCGGGGTCAGCGTCTGCTGGTCGTGGTGGACCAGTTCGAGGAACTGCTCACCCAGCCCGAGCCCACGGACCGAACCCGATTCACTGACCTGTTGCGCGCAGCGCTGACTGGCCCGGTGCGGGTGGTGGGGACGCTGCGGCCGGAATTCCTCGATCAACTACTCAGCGACCTCGCACTCGCCACCCTGCCGACCGACATTTTCCCACTACGGCCATTGCGCCCTGACGCGCTGCGCTTGGTGATTGAAAAGCCGGCCGAGCTCGCAGGGATCGCCGTGGACGAGCGTCTGGTAGCCCGACTGGTCGACGACACCGAAAACGGCAACGCGCTGCCGCTGCTGGCATTCACCCTGGCCCAGCTCGCCGACGGCATCAACCGTGGCGGACGGTTGCCCTGGGAACGCTATGAACAGCTCGGCGGGGTGCAGGGTGCACTGACCCGCCAAGCCGATGCGGCTCTCGCCGAGGCGACCACAGCTGGCGGTCGAAGCCCGGCGGAGGTGATCGCGGGGCTGGTACAGCTCATCACTGTCGATGAGCAGGGTCGGCCCACCCGACGCCGGGTCTCCCGAGATCTGCTGTCCGCTGCAGTGATTGCCGAGCTAGACGCCTTCGTCACACGCCGCCTGGTGACCACCGACACCGACACCGGCAACGTGGTCATCGAAGTCGCGCACGAGGCGTTCCTGTCCTCCTGGCCCCCGCTGGCTCAGGCGATCAACGAGAACGCGTCAGCACTGCGAGCCCGCCGCGCGGTCGACCAAGCTGCCGCCGAATGGCACGACGACGGCCGCTTACCAGCCCGGCTGTGGGAACGCGGGCAACTCGCCGCCGCCGTGACCGACACCGGCGCTCACATTCGTGACCACGACCTGGTCTCTGACCGTGTTGCGCTCAGCCCGACAGCGCGAGCCTTTCTACGCGCCAGCATCAGCCGAGACCGTAGCCGGCGAGGACGCGCCGTCACCGTCTTGTCGGTATTGCGCATTCTTGCCCTGGTAGCGGCCGGCATCGCTGTCTTTCAGCAGCGCACCGCCCAGCGACAACGAGATGAGGCGGTGTCCCGGCAGGTCGCCGAACAGGCAACAGGGCTACGCACCACCAACCCAGCGCTGGCCGCCCAACTCAGCCTCGCCGCCTACCGGCTCTCCCCCACCACGGAAGCTCGCGGAAGTTTGCTCAGCACTTTTGCCAATCCCTACGCCACCCGACTGACCGGCCACACCAGCGACGTCTACGAGGTGGCTTTCAGCCCCGACGGGCAGACCCTGGCTACCAGCAGCGGCGACATGACTGTGCGGTTGTGGGACATCCGCACTCCGTACCTTCCCAGGCCGCTGGGCACTCTCATCGGCCACGACGACGTCGTCCGCTCGGTGGCCTTCAGCCCCGACGGGCACACCCTGGCCACCACCAGCGCCGACGGCACCGTAGAGCTGTGGGATATCAGCGACCCGAGCCAGCCCCGCCAGCTGAGTACCCTCACCGACCACACCGGCGGCTGGTCGGTGGCCTTCAGCCC